>JAUNIK010000460.1 GCA_030523505.1 Prevotellaceae bacterium
GGTGTGGTGGAGATGCCCGAGCAGAGGGAGGCGTCGTGCCTGGTGAATATGCCGGGTGTGGATGCCCAGTTCTTGATGAGGGCGAGCGGTGACTCGATGTCGCCTGTGATTGAGGACGGTGACTTGATCGGTGTGAAGGAGTTGACTTTCTTCGAGTCGTTCAAGCCTGATCAGCCTTATCTCATCATCACTCGTGATGCCCGCTGTATGGTGAAGTATGTGAAGAATCCGGGGAAGGATGTGCCTTACCTGGAGTTGAGCACTGCGAATCCTGACTATAAGCTGGCAAAGAGTGAGAGGCAGTTGGACAAGGAGGTCGTGATAAAGATTCTGAAGGTGTCTTTTGTGGGCAGGGTGAATCCGTTCGGAACAAAGATGGGATAATCGGGGGGGGTGACTCTTTGATTATCCACGCATGTGGGTAAAAGAATAGAATAAGAAACGTTTTTATGAGACAACTACGACCTACATACACGGTCAAGGGTGTCAGTCATCATGATGTGGCTGACAGGCTCGGTGTGTGGTTGCCGGAATGCGTGGGCAGGATGGTGACGCTGGTCGTGGAGTCGGCGGAGGAGAATGAAATAGGTGTGGAGTGCGTGGCTGTGTATGATGTGGACGAACACCTCGGTTACATCGATGACAACCAGAAGCAGGAACTGCTGACTGTATTGCATGCGGGACGCAGACACACGCTTCGTTCGCATATCGTCAGTTACAATGAAGGCAAGGGTGCAGAAGAAAAATACAGCCAGGCAAAGCTGACGATTGAAGCACCAAGACTCCGAAACGATGACGATGGGGACAACGAATATTTTCCGGCTCCTCAAAGAAGCCCGTGGGAGGATTGGACATATGATGGTCCGCTGGTACCTCGTACTGCCATCGTCCGAAAACTCGATACGGTGCGTTCGGTACTGATGGAAATGATAGAGGATAACGAACCATGGAGCGAGTATGTGCGGCGGAATGTGCTGGCGTTCTGTAGGAATGGTTTCATTGACCTCTCGGGCGAGATGCGTCAGGACATGCTTCGCGTTATGCATTGGTTGGAATGTGGTGATACGCCCGAGATGCGAGGGATGGCAGACTGTGTGATGGACGTTATGACAAACATGGGCAGTGAAGAAAACCGTGTGCTTCACGTCCGACAGTTGATAACGGAGAAGGTGCAGAGCAGCGGTTGCAAGGCGATAATCGACGAGGACGGTTTTGACATCAACTACCTGCGCGGGCATTACGAGGCTATGCCTTACCGTACCGAATGGCACATCAGTGACGAGGCGAGCGAGAAGCGTTTTGTGGCGAAACTCTATTACGACAATACTCTGACACGGGAGAAGTTGGAACAAATATACAGTGTGATAGCCCTCTGCAAGCGTTATGAGATAGAGGAGGCGAAGCACAGAAAGGTTGCTGCGGACAAACCTCGTGTTGTGTCGCTTGATGCCTTGGCAGGTGTGGCATCACGGGTGGATGACCGCACTCTCGCCAATCAGTTCGACCACCTTATACGCAAAGCCCTCAACGAAGATATCACTCGCGAGGACATCCGTATCCTCAACACCATCGATGCTGCATATGACGGTGAGAAGCAGGAAGCGAAGGAAGATGTGAAGAAAACGGCTGAAGCAATGGAGAAGTTGGCATCAAAACCCACTAGCATCGGTCAACTCAATATGGGCAATGGAGAGCAGACTCTTCCTCCAAGTACAGACATACCACTAATCACAGAACAAAAATGACAGAAGAGCAGAAAATAGAAGCATTGCAGCGCATCCTGCAAGGGGCAAACGTGGCACAGGTAAACCTGGGTGACGGTTATCAGACATTCAATATGGGTAGGGATGGAAAATGGCAGCTGGAAACTACACCTGATGTAAAGGTGGTAGATGCAGAGGTGGTGGAAGATGACGGGAAGGTGGACACCCCGTCTATCCCTAAGAGCATGAATGGCAAAGGAGTCACTAGTTTTTTCGAGAAATTGAAAAGGGATGGCATCTTGGATGAAAACCTTCAGCCTAAGGTGTCAAACAGGAATGCAAGCATTCTTGCGGATTACGTAGGCAGCAAATTTAAAATTAGAACGAAGTGGAAAGACTTTGCAGAACTTTGGGGCATGGACAAGGAGGTGCTCCGTTCCACGTTCAATAATATCACAAATAATGATGAGGACAAGGCTTTCTGTAAGCGTTTGGCTAAACTCTGATTTTACTTCTATTTTTTGACTATTAGCAATTAGTTGATTTACATTTGTTTATTCTTAAACGTAACTATTACGCGTAATAAAACGTAATAGTTGCGTTTTTTTATTTCTCGTAACTTTGCACCGTCGAAAGACAAAAAGTCCAAGGGAGTGCGGATGACTGGCCAGCTCCTGCGCTTCGGACTAATCGTTCTTATACATTATTAGAAAAAATGAGAAATCAGATTGAAATTTTCGCTCATCCGGAGTTCGGGAAGATTAGAACAATGAAGGATGAGAATGGCGAATCTTGGTTCGTGGGTAAAGATG
>JAUNIK010000461.1 GCA_030523505.1 Prevotellaceae bacterium
TCAATTATCAATTCTCAATTTTCAATTATACAAGATGGAATTATACAAGAGTAGAAGTATTTCTGAGTGTTTGGGTGATGGCTGGACACTTATGTATACAAACATTAAAAGAATAGCGAAATCAATGTGGTGGCCAGTACTGCTCACTGTTGTATTCGCTACGGTTTCGGCACCAACAATGTTCACTATTCAGCAGCACAACGCAACCAATCAGGTGACAACAACCGATGCTGTGATTTCAGGCGTGATTCTCGTTGCGATAATAGCAATTATGATTCTGTTCGGTGCAAAACTGTTCAAACTGCTCAACGAACAGACGATACGATTCTGCATGGCAAGAATGCTGAAGATAACAGCCGTTATGATTGCTTTCAGTTTAATACTCGGAGTACCTTTCGCAGTCGTCTTATTTGCCACGACTACCGTCATTGCTAAAGGTATCGTTGCACCAACCATCGGCATCGGGCTCTTCGCCCTCGTCTCTCTATTGGGCATTATAGCAATGTACGTAGCGTTTGCACCGATGAACTATGTAGGAGTGAAATATATGATTGAGCCGGAGATGACACTCAAAGGTATAGGCAAAGCCTACAAGCAGGGTTGGAAGAGTCTTGGCAAGATTGTTGGTTTCTCGCTGATCTCCTCGCTGGTAGTCTTCATTGCACAGTGTGTCATCTCATTGCCGGGAGTGATAGCCATGTTTGCAGCCACACTGTCACTTCAAGGCATAGCATACGGCGACCCATCTGGATTGCCATCAACATTCCTCACAATCTATGGCATGACCATGGGAGTGTCGTGCTTCATATCATGCATACTGATGATATGGTTCACTCTGTCGGAATATTATCTATACGCATCAATTGAATCAAAATACCGCTCATGAAAAGAATACTATTCATCGACCGTGACGGCACGCTGATAAAAGAACCATACGACGAGCAGATTGACTCCTTCGAAAAACTGGAGTTTGTAGAGGGCATGTTCAAGGCACTGTCGTTCATCGTAGAGCATACCAACTACGAGCTGGTGATGGTGAGCAACCAGGACGGACTGGGCACTGACTCCTTTCCAGAGGACACATTCTGGCCTGTGCATAACTTCATCATCAAAACACTACAGGGCGAAGGCATAGAGTTCAAGAAGCAACATATCGACCGTCATTTCCCTGAGGACAACTCTCCGTTCCGCAAACCGGGAACAGCAATGCTTACCGAATATATCGACAACCCAGAATACGACCTTGCGGGGAGTTATGTCATCGGTGATAGAGATTCTGACGCCCAACTGGCGGTGAACCTTGGTTGCAAGAGTCTTATCATCGGTTCGGAGGGAATGACATGGGCGAAAATCGCCGAGATACTGTTCGCCAGAGAGCGTACAGCAGAGGTAAAACGCACCACGAAAGAAACGGACATATTTGTAAAGGTGAACCTCGACGGAAACGGCCATTGCGACATCTCCACCGGTCTTGGTTTCTTCGACCACATGCTCGAGCAGATTGGTAAGCACGGCATGATTGACCTCACCGTAAGATGTGATGGAGATCTGGACGTTGACGAGCATCACACGATAGAAGATACAGCCCTTGCTTTAGGTGAATGCATTCTGAAAGCACTGGGCGACAAGCGTGGCATTGAACGCTACGGATACTCACTGCCAATGGACGATTGTCTGTGTCAGGTGGCACTGGATTTCGGCGGTCGTCCGTGGCTCGTATGGGATGCTGAGTTCCATCGCGAGAAGATTGGAGAAATGCCGACAGAGATGTTCCTGCATTTCTTCAAATCGCTGAGTGATGCTGCCAAGATGAACCTGAACATCAAGGCCGAAGGCCAGAACGAGCACCATAAGATTGAGGGTATTTTCAAAGCCCTCGCCCGTTCGCTAAAAATGGCAATAAAACGCGACATTTACCATTACCAACTGCCGTCAACGAAGGGCAGTCTATAGACCCTCTCCGCCCCATAAAGGGGCATCTCCCCCATAATGGGGAGGAATTTAAATGCCTTGCCAGTCAGATAACGCACTGACAGAAAGAGTAACCTCATAACTCCCTCCCATTCTTTCTCCGCTGTCGCTATGAAAGCGGCAAAGCCGAGCGATGGGGAGGGTTGGGGAGGGGTCTCCTGGAGAGGGCTCCTGTGGGGGTGAGGCTTTTCTACATCAAGAAACAATCCTGATTCGCTTAAAGAATATTAATATTCTTGCGATTTCGGGATTTTTTTTGTAATTTTGCATTTTGTATGGCGCGTGTAGTGCGCACACACATGTAAATAGTAAGGAATAACATTAAAAATCAAATAACAATTATGAGTAAGCAAACAGAAAAAATCAAGGCTCTCATTGAGAAGCGTGAGATTGCAAAGCTCGGTGGTGGAGAAAAGGCTATCGAGAAGCAGCACGCACGTGGCAAGTACACAGCTCGCGAGCGTATCGACATGCTCGTTGACGAGGGTTCTTTTGAAGAGTATGACATGTTCAAACTCCACCGTTGCACTAACTTCG
>JAUNIK010000462.1 GCA_030523505.1 Prevotellaceae bacterium
AGAGAAGAGCGAAGAGAGAAGAGCGATTTAGATATTCGCGATGCTCATGATGTTAGCAAAGACACCAGCGGCGGTGACACTCGCTCCTGCTCCGTAACCCTGAATCATCATAGGATACTCCTTATAACGCTCGGTGGTGAGAAGCACGATGTTGTTGCTACCCTCGAGGTTGAAGAACGGATGACTGCTATCGACGGTCTGCAATGACACTTCGGTCTTGCCATTGTCGAGTTTTGCCACGAAGCGCCAACGCTTGCCTTCAGCATCGATAACCTTACGACGCTCCTCGAAGTCAACATCAAGCTCTGGCAGACGACGCCAGAAATCCTCTACCTCGCCCTCGAAATACTCGTCAGGCACAAAGAGGTGCTTCTCCACATCGTCCTGCTCCACCTTATATCCACCCTCGCGCGCAAGAATGACAAGTTTGCGGATGACATCCTTTCCACTGAGGTCGATACGTGGATCAGGCTCGGCATAGCCAGCCTCCTTTGCCAGACGGACAGTCTCGGAGAATGGGATGTCCTTCGACAGGGTATTGAAGATGAAGTTTAGGGTACCACTGAGCACTGCCTCGATTTTCAGTATCTTATCGCCCGAATTGCGGAGGTCGTTGATAGTACCGATAATTGGCAGACCAGCACCCACGTTGGTTTCGAAACGATATTTCACACCACGCTTCAACGCTGTGCGCTTCAGACGGAGATAAGTATCATAGTCGCCCGAAGCAGCCACCTTGTTGGCAGCTACGATGTTGATATTATGATCGAGGAGAGTCTGATATATTGATGCAATCTCGGCAGAAGCAGTACAATCCACAAATACCGAGTTGAAGATATTCATATTGATGATGTTCTCGACTAGCAGCTGAGCGTTACTCTCTGGCGAAGCCTGAAGAGCCTCCTGATATGTGTCGAGGTTGATGCCCTCGCGAGAGTAGATGGCACGGCGTGAAGACGCAATACCAACGACATTCAGTTTGAGGCGCGAGCTTTCCATGAGTTTGCTGTACTGCGAACGGATCTGCTCGATGAGCTTGCCGCCGACAGTACCAGTTCCACAGATGAAGAGGTTGAGGACCTTATACTCCGACAGGAAGAACGAGTCGTGGAGCACGTTGAGCGACTTACGCAGATAGCTTGAAGGAACAACGAACGAGATATTAGTCTCTGAAGCACCCTGAGCACAGGCGATGACGCTGATACCCGAACGGCCGAGAGTGCCGAACAGTTTGCCGGCAATGCCCGGGGTATGCTTCATGTTCTCACCAACGATGGCAATGGTGGCAAGTCCACTCTCGATATGCATTGGGAACATCGCACCAGTGTGGATTTCCTTTTGGAACTCAGCGTTGAGAACCTCAGCAGCAGCCTCGGCATCCTCGTCGCGCACACCGATAGATGTTGAATTCTCGGAAGAAGCCTGAGAAACCATGAACACAGAGATATTGCTGTTGGCAAGAGCGGTGAAGATTCGGCGGTTGACACCAATGACACCTACCATAGAGAGACCAGTGACGGTAATGAGACTTGTGCCGTTGATGCTCGAGATACCCTTGATAGGCTTTGAGTCGTTCTCTACCTTGGCACGGATAATCGAACCCGGATTCTCCGGATTGAAGGTGTTCTTCACACGGATAGGAATGTTCTTCACGCAGACAGGGTAGATGGTAGGCGGATAAACCACCTTTGCTCCGAAGTTACAGAGCTCCATTGCTTCGATATACGACAGTTCCTTGATGGTGTAGGCGGTAGAGATGACACGTGGATCGGCTGTCATGAAACCGTCAACATCGGTCCATATCTCAAGCACCTCTGCATCAAGAGCTGCAGCAATGATGGCAGCAGTGTAATCCGAACCACCACGTCCGAGGTTTGTCACCTCGTTGGTGTCACGATCGCGCGAGATGAATCCCGGCACGAGGGATACACGTGGGAGATCCTTGAATGTTTCGCGCACAAGGTCGGCAGTGAGGCTGGCATGGAGCACGTTCTTGCCGTTCTTGCGCACGGTTTTGATGAAGTTGCGGGCATCAAACCACTTCGAGCCACGCACGAGAGTGGCAACAATCTTTGATGATATGCGCTCGCCATAGCTGACGATAGCATTCTGAGTCTTTTCCGAGAGGTCGTGAATGAGATACACTCCGAAATAGATACTACGGAGTTGCTCCAAGAGGGCATCTACCTCCTTGAAGAGAACTTCACGATCAAGCGGGTTGGTTATGATAGTATCGATCATCTTGTGATGACGATCGACCATGTTTTCGAATTCGTCCTTCCATGCCTCATCGCCATTCTTAGCTAACTGGGAGGTACGGAGGAGTTTGTCGGTAATGCCACCGAGGGCACTTACTACAACTACAATAGGCTGGTGTTTTGCCTCTTTTTCAACAATCTTTTTCAGAGAGAGGATACTCTCTACGGAACCAACGGATGTTCCGCCGAATTTCAATACTTTCATATATTTATTTATGTGAAGAGTGAAGAGTGAAGAG
>JAUNIK010000463.1 GCA_030523505.1 Prevotellaceae bacterium
GGATACCACAACGGTTATCACAACGGATATTAAACATTTCGCTTTAGAAACAATCATAAAGGAAAGTGGATTGCCACAATGGCGCCACTTTCCTCTTTTTTCTTTCAAATAAATATTATTATATATAAGAAAATACAATGTTTTTCACAAAATCATTTGCATCCTCCGGTGTGTTGCAAGGTATCACCGACTGCCACTCTCACCTCTTGCCTGGCGTTGACGACGGCGTGAAGAAAATGGAAGACACAATTAGCATATTGTCACTGCTCGAAGAACAAGGTGTGAGAAAAATTTGGTTCACTCCACATGTAATGGAAGACATCCCCAACAAAAAAGATGACTTGCTGAACAGGTTTTCAAAGGTAAAGGCTGAATATAAAGGGAATATTGAATTGGCACTCGCCGCTGAATACATGCTCGACAACCAGTTTAACGCTCTTCTCGAAGCCGACGAACTGCTTCCTCTCGAAGAAGATAAACGTTATCTGCTGGTTGAAACTTCATACTTCAATGCTCCTATACGCTTCAACGAAATGCTCGACAATGTAAAGGCAAAGGGATATTTCCCACTGCTTGCACACCCTGAGCGATACGAATATATGGACATGAATGACTACAGGCAACTGAAAGAAAGGGGCATATCATTACAACTCAACATTCCGTCGCTTGCCGGATTCTATGGCCGACACGTAAAAGAGAAGGCAGAAAAAATACTCAAAGCTGACTTGTATGACAAGAAAGGCAACGATATCCATTCGCTAAATGCCATACATTTCACACTAAAGAGTCCTATTTCAAGAAAATCTGCAAAAAAGAGCAAGGAAATAGGATGATAAAAAAGTAAAGCCATTGACAGTTTATGATAGGAAACAGAAGGGCATTGCTCGCAATCTGCACTTTTATGTCGACGATGGCACTCTTCATTGTCATTCTTAAAGGAGGACTGAAAACTGACATCGGTGGAATAAGTGTGGAGAAAGAAAACAAAGACTCAGAACAGAGGCAAAGAAGGACTGAGGCGGAAGGTCTTGACTTTGAAGACAAACGAGAACTTTTCGCCTTTGACCCCAATACCGCTGACAGCACATCATTGCTGAGACTGGGACTGAAAAGATGGCAGGTGGCGTCGATATACAAATATCGTAGTCGTGGAGGCACTTACCGAAAGCCATCGGACTTTGCCCGCCTTTATGGTCTATCAGTTCACGATTACCGCAGACTGGAGCCTTATATCCGCATATCCCCAGAATACTCATTACCAGCATCTTCACTATTTTCCAAGGACAGTGAAAAATACGAAGATAGAAAATTCAGGCAGTCGAGAGATAGTGTTTCCAAAGCTTCACATAGTGGGTATTCAAAATTGAGTCCAGGAGAATATATCGACGTAAATGCAGCTGACACTTCATTGCTAAAACGAGTGCCAGGCATAGGCAGTTACTATGCAAGGCGTATTATTGAGTACGGAAAGCGTCTTGGTGGATATGTCAGCATTGAACAACTTGATGAAATAGAAGGTTTCCCACAAGAAGCGAAGTCTTACATACGAATAGGAAAGACGGAGCAAAACAAGCTCAATGTCAACAAGCTGACTTTGGCCCAGTTGCGTCGCCATCCATACATAAATTATTACCAAGCTCGCTCTATTGTGGATTATCGCCGAAGTTATGGTCCATTGAAATCTTTACAAGACCTCACCGCTTGTCCGGATTTCACTGCAGCCGACCTTAAGCGAATATCTCCATACGTGGAGTTTTGAAGGTATTAGTTTTATTTACTCAAAACATCCAATAGTGGGCTGTTCACCACGCTGGCGTCCTTCACGGTCGTCTCTTACTGCCTCAAGGGGTATGGCACGTAAACGGAGAGTGGAAAGGGAGTCGGTATGGAAATCGTAATATTGCAAGTCAAGGTCAACCGCAACAAAATGCTGGTCACCGTTTATTGAATCCTTGCTAGACTCAAACACCACATTCTCAAATCGTGACTTGAGCAGGATAGTGTCTGAAACAGCAGGAGTTCTTAATACCGAATTGACAAATTTGTAATCAAAAGCAAGAGAGTCGCCCATCACTACATCATCAGAATAACCAGTGACGACACTGTTCTGACACATTAATGTTCCTCTCTGAACTGCATTCTCAAAATTTCCAAAACGTAGTGCCACACCGCGGTCGGCACTGAAAGGATAGAATTGAGCAAGTGTGCAGTAGGTAATAACTGTGTGTCCGCCAGTTACAGCGAGACAATCGCCCAAGGTGTTGGTTAACTGACAATTGACGAGACTCACCCGTGAATTGTCGGCTTTCAGTCCATAGCCTTTGCAGTTATGTACAGTGGTATGGGCTAATTCAAGGCGCAATACCGATGGATCGATATCAGCCGAGTCGCACACCAAGCCGTCTTCAGCACTATGAATGTCTGCATAGTCAATACGATTTGCCGTTGAGGAACTGTGGAAATGAATGCCTCGCCACTGTCCGCTTACCCTGTCGT
>JAUNIK010000464.1 GCA_030523505.1 Prevotellaceae bacterium
AAGAGAAAAGAGAAAAGTGAAAAATGTTACTGCTTTTTGTTGCTGAAAGCAAGTTTTTGCTTCATTGTTGCTGATAATCCATTATTTTTGTTTATTTTTGCAAGGAAAAACCGTACGGCTAAAGATGGAATCTTTAAAGGAAAAGACAAGTAAGGGACTCTTCTGGGGCGGAATGAACAATCTCGTCCAGCAGATTATCGGAGTGGTGTTCGGCATCATTCTCGGTCGATTGCTGAATCAGTCGGATTACGGCATGATGGCCATGATTGGAGTATTCTCGCTTGTTGCCACAGCCCTTCAGAACAGCGGATTCACCACAGCCCTTGCCAATCTCGACAAACCAGAACATCGCGACTACAACTCCGTATTCTGGTTTAATATCATTGCCGGACTGCTTCTCTACCTGCTTCTTTTCTTCTCGGCTCCGCTCATTGCCGGTTATTATAACGAACCAGCCCTTGTACCTCTCTGCCGTTATGCCTTCCTGAGCATTGTCATAGCCTCATGGGGCACGGCGCAGAATGCGTGGCTCTTCAAGAATCTCCGCGCCAAGCAACAGGCAAAGGCGGCTATGACGGCAGTCCTCGTGTCGAGCACCGTCGGTGCATTGATGGCTTTTGCTGGTATGGCATATTGGAGTCTTGCAACCCAGGGGTTGGTATATGTTCTGTTCAACACCCTCCTCGTGTGGCATTACAGCCAGTGGCGCCCAACAATCCACGGCATCACCTTCGAACCGGCAAAGCGTATGTTCCGCTTCTCGTGCAAGATTCTCGCAACGAATATCACCACCATTATTAATAATAATGTGTTGAATGTGCTCCTCGGCCATTATTTCGGCAAGGTGCAGGCTGGAGTCTATAATCAGGCTTACCAGTGGGATTTCAAGTGCTTCTCGTTGGTGCAGAACATGGTGAATCAGGTGGCGCAGCCTGTTCTCGTGGATTTGCGAAGCGATGGCGGCCGCCAGTTGAACGCCCTCAGGAAGATGATGCGCTTCACAGCCTTCATCGCATTCCCGCTTCTGTTGGGATTCGGGCTCGTGGCAAAGGAGTTCATCGTGCTTGCCATAACCGATAAATGGCTTGAGAGTGCCCGACTCATTCAGTTGTTGTGCATCTCGGGAGCTGTCATCCCTCTGTCAACGCTTCTGAGCAATCTCATCATCTCCAAGGGCAAGTCGGGATTGTATTTCTGGTGTACGATGTGCCTCGGACTGCTTCAGATTGTCACTATGATGCTCATCTATCCGTTAGGACTCCGCACGATGGTCATCGCCTATGTGCTTATTAATGTGGCGTGGCTTTTCGTATGGCATTCTTTCGTGTGGCGCCTCACCGGCTATGGCATCCTCTCTTTCCTGAAGGACATAGTGCCGTTTGCCCTTGCCGCCGCAGGTGTGATGGCGCTGACGGGTTTCGCAACCCATGAAATATCCAATCTGTGGCTTCTCCTCCTCAGCCGAATCGTCCTTGCCGTGCTGCTTTATTATGCTGTGATGAAAGTGGCGAGGGTGCAGATTCTCAAGGAGTGCGAGCAGTTTGTGTTAAGTAAGATAAGTAAAAAACAATAGATAATGAACATAGCAGTTATACTCGCCGGAGGCAGTGGAAGCCGTTTTGGTGCCGACATGCCTAAACAGTTTCTCACCGTTGCCGGCAAGATGATAATAGAGCATACCCTCGATGCCTTTGAGCGCCATCCGCTCATTGATGCCATCGCCATTGTCAGTCGCAAGGATTTCGTGGCAGAGATGAAGGAGATGGTGGTACGCGATGGGTATAAGAAAGTTGTGGCAGTGCTCGAGGGCGGCAAGGAACGCTACCATTCGTCGCTTGCCGCTATCGACGCCTTCACCGATGACGACGACCGACTGCTCATCCACGACTGTGTTCGTCCGTTGGTTTCAGCATGCATCATCGACGATTGCATAGCAGCTCTCGGTGAATATGACGCTGTCGATGTGGCTGTGCCTGCCACCGACACCATCGTGGAACTCGACGAGGACGGCAATATCAGTCGCATTCCTCCACGCCGCCTCCTGTGCAATGCCCAGACACCGCAGTGTTTCCGTCGTGGCACCATAGCCGAGGCATTCCGCAGAGCCCTTGCCGATCCTGATTTCTTCCCTACCGACGACACTAGTATCGTTCATGCTTACATGCCTGAGGTGAAGATAAAAGTGGTGCAGGGCGACACCACCAATATAAAGGTCACATACAAGGAAGACCTGGAATTTGTAGAAAGAATGATTATGAATAAGTAAAATACAATTAGGCACAAGTAAAAGGAATCAAAATAATCTGGCTTTGAGCATTTTGGCTCTTTGCTCTGGTCATCAGCTCGTATTTGTAAAAGCAAGCTTTTAAAATCCAATCTGATTCTCATAGCAGAACTGACGTTCTTAGCCAGATACAAAATGTTGCTTCGCAATTCAAAATAGCTCCCTGCGGTCGTACAAAATCCATCCGGGTGGTGGGCTTTCCGCGCG
>JAUNIK010000465.1 GCA_030523505.1 Prevotellaceae bacterium
ACCCCTTCCTTTCAGGACGGGGAGTAAATAGTCTCTGTACAGATAGGTTTTAATTTCTTACAAAAAACAAAAATAGAATATATGATTCAGACAACAAAGCATACTACTCCCCGTCCTGGAAGGAAGGGGCAAGGGGGAAGGTCCTGGACAAAGTTCATCATTGTACTTGTGTTGTACCTGCTGTTCCTCTACTGGGTGAAGAGCTGGCTGGGACTCGTAGTAATCCCATTCATCTACGACATCTATATCACAAAGAAGATACGCTGGCAGTGGTGGAAAGACGCTGAAGGTCCGGTACGCTTCATCATGTCGTGGGTCGATGCACTCGTATTCGCCCTCGTCGCAGTGTATTTCATCAACCAGTTCTTGTTCCAGAACTTCGTCATCCCATCAAGTTCATTGGAGAAGAGCCTCCTCACCGGCGACTATCTCTGCGTGAGCAAGGTGAGCTACGGTCCACGCATCCCACAGACTCCTCTCACAATGCCTCTCACACAGCACACTCTGCCAATCATCGGTTGCAAGAGCTATATCGAGTGGCCTCACTGGGACTACCGTCGTGTGAAAGGTCTCGGCGATGTGCAACTCAACGATATCGTGGTGTTCAACTACCCTGCCGGCGATACCATCTGCTACGAACCAATGTATCAGCAGCAGGACTATTATCAGTTTGCATACAGCATCGGTTCGCAGATATGGGATCAGCAGAAGGCCGACTCGTTCAACATCTACAGCCTGAACCGTCAGGAGCAGTACGACCATTTCAAGAAGGTCTTCGCCCTGGGCAGTCGTTATTTGAAGAACAATCCGAACACCTTCGGTGACATCACTGCACGCCCTACCGACCGCCGTGAGAACTATGTGAAGCGCTGTGTCGGTCTGCCGGGACAGACTCTCCAGATCAAAGACCGTATCATCTACCTCGACGGTAAGGCGAACAAAGAGCCGGAGGATGTGCAGTACACATACAGAGTGGTATTGCAGGATGGTGTCAGTTCGTACGACCTCATGGATCGCTACGACGACATGCTCAAAGACCTCTGCATCAGTCAGGAAGACCTTGCAAGCATGAACCGCGACGGATATATCCCTCTCACCAAGCGCGCCGTGAAGGAACTCCTTTCACACAAGGAACTCGTGAAGAGCATCACCCTCAACACCCAGGCTACCGTGGGCGACATCTACCCTCTCAACGCTGTCACTGGCTGGACACGCGACAACTACGGTCCTGTATGGATTCCAAAGAAGGGCGAGAGCATCGACCTCACAATGGACAATATCGCTGTCTACGAGCGTCCAATACGCATCTATGAGGGCAACGACCTCGAGGTGAAGAACGGACAGATATATATCAACGGTCAGTTGGCGAAGTCATACACCTTCAAACTCGACTACTACTGGATGATGGGCGACAACCGTCACAACTCTCTCGACTCTCGTTACTGGGGCTTCGTGCCAGAGGATCACATCGTTGGTAAGCCACTCTTCGTATGGTGGTCGAGCGACCCAGACCGTCATGGCTTCAAGGGCATCCGCTGGAACCGCATCGGAAAGGTGGTGGATGATATAAAGTAAAAGCCCCACCCCACCTCCCCAAAGGGGAGGAGCTTTTAATACTCCTATCAATGGAAAAGACATTTCAAGAAATCCTCCCCATTATGGGGGAGGTGCCCGTAGGGCGGAGAGGGTCTTTTTTGCCTTCATTCTATTTACCCCCAATCAGTTGGTTCGCTGCTTTCAAGAGCGGCGAACCAATTGCTATTGAGGTCAACGAGAACTTCCAGAAGCAGACACTCCGCAACCGATGCTATATCGACTCCCCTAACGGTCGTCTCGCCCTGTCCATCCCTATCGACAAGAGCAACTTCTCCGATAGGGGCAAATGTCTCATGCGCGACATCCAACTGAGCCATCAACTCAACTGGCAGCACCAGCACTGGTTTGCCTTCGAGACAAGCTATTACAACTCCCCATTCTTCGAATATCTCCAGGACGACTTCCGTCCTATCTACGAACGTGAATGGAAATACCTCGTCGATCTCAACGAAGCCCTCGTAGAGCGTTGCCTCAGCATCCTTGACATCGACCAGCGTCCGTCGCGCACCACCGAGTTCCTCGGCGTCACACCCCCTGCCCCATCTGTTCCACAGAAGGAATACTATCAGGTATATAAGCAGAAGCACGGCTTCCTGCCCGACCTCAGCATCTTCGACCTCCTGATGAACATGGGCCCAGAGGCAGCGTTGTACTTGTAACCAGCACCCCAACGGCCCCTCTCCGCCCCTCCCGAGGGAGGGAGAATAAAGTCAGTTTTGTGAAAGAGCCGTTTTCATGTGGTCATTCCGCCCAAATGAAGTCATCATTTCACCCAAATGACACCCTCATTCCATAGCTTTCACAACATAATTCGGACCATGATTTCTTTGAATTGACTTTAACTGAAATAAGTCTACAAGAATTAACACTTTGTTACTGACTTTAT
>JAUNIK010000466.1 GCA_030523505.1 Prevotellaceae bacterium
CGTGATAATTAATGTTGCGCCGCAGGCAAAGAAAATTTTAATTGGACATTAATGAGCGAAAATATAAAACTACTGAAAATATGAAAAAGGTTCTATTCATGGCGTTGTTCCTGTGCATGGCAATGGGAATGATGGCGCAAAGTGAAGAAAAGAAGAAACAATCCTACGACCTTGTGACAGAGGGCGTTAACCTGTATGACGAAGGAAAAATGGAAGAGGCTGTGAAGAAATTCGATGCAGCCTTGAAGTTGGATAAGACCTATGCGTCTACTTACTACGAGAAAGCCCTTGCACTGTCAGCGCTGGATAAGAAAAAAGAAGCGAAGAAGGTGCTGTTGGAGAGTCTGAAAAGATGTCCCGAGGAGGATCTCGAAGGCAACTACAAATTTCTTGGTGATATCGTGGATGATGAAGGCGCCCATCGTCAGGCTTTGGGATATTATGAGAAAGCCATCGAACTGATAACGGATGGTGACGGAGCGATGGCGCAGTCATTGTTCTATAATATGGGCGTGACCTACCAGCGTTTGGCTGCGGTAGAAGCGGACAGCGTTGATCATCATAAATCAAGGGCTTATAATTTGTTTGTTATGTCCCTCGTCCGTAACCCAAAACATGCAAGTTCGTATTACGGGTTGTATAGCCTCTTTATTGACAAGAATGAGGCAGAGCGAAAGGGCGGTTTCTCCACTGCTCTCGGCACGCTTGGATGGTACGCCTTCTTCGGAGCACAGCATCCATTGATTTGGAAACTGGCTGAGGTTCCTGAGAAGTGGGCTAACATTAATCTGTCACAGGAGGATGTGGATTCGCTCGGTCCTCGAACAAGAATGGCATACGAGTCGGTGCGTGAGTCGGTAAAGAAAGAACCATCGGAATATGGCAAGTTGTATGATTTGCTCATGTACGCAATACCGAAGGTTGCCGAGGGATATACAGAAGAACCAGTGCCATTACCACTTGTACAGGAAGATTTCCATGATGAATTCCTCTGGCCATTGTATGCCAAGATGGTTCGTGAGGAAGTGCTGGAGGCATTCTGCCATTGCGTGGCAGTGAGGACAGAGGCTGATTACATTGCCAACGCCAACTGGATAACATCCAACAAGGAGGCTACCGACAAACTCATTGATATGTTGAACGAAGGTCGCTATTTCGATGTCAGCCTACGAGAGGAACAGAAATACGGAAAAGTGCCATCGGTGTTGGAGGTAGCATCGGCTGAGGACGCGCATGCCCGCAATGAGGAAGCAAAACTTGCATGTATCTATTACCTGAACCATTACATCGGAACAGAGGAAATGCAGCAGACAGCGCAGTTTATCTTGAACTGGACAATGGTGTCGCCGGATGTGATGATTCCGATAGGCGAGGGCGAGAGCATATTGCTCAAGGAAGAAACACAACCATTCCTTTTGGCTTATATGGCAGGCTGTGCGCTTATTCAGTTGTATAATGAAAAGCAGGGGATGGACGAAGATGATTATCTTTCTGCTGTGACAGATATGCTGAACTATTACAACCACAACAAAGACAAGACAGGCGAGATTGCCGACCTTGAACGCTTGTATCAACTTGGTATTAGTGATTATGATGCCTTTGTGAATGAGGTGAAGTCGAAATTCCCGAAGTTGGATAATAACTACGAGACAGTGAAGCCGGAATAAAGGTAAGTCGTGTAGATTCGATATAAGTAAAGCCCCAGCGTGAATGACGTTGGGGCTTTTGCTTTATACGGTAGTAGGGATTCTTCTACGCGCGCTCATAATCGACGAAGGAATAGCGCTGGGCATGACGCTCGTCGATGTCATGATCCTCGCGCCATACTTCCTTCCAGCCTTCAGAGAAATCAGGGAAGAAGGTGTCGGCTTGTGCTGGAGTGTCATGAACGAGAGTGAGGCAGAGACGGTCGGCGAGAGGCATTGCTGCCTGATAAACCGAGTTGCCACCTATTATAAATACGTCCTCGTCGGCAGTGCAGTGGGCGAGGGCTTCTTCGAGCGAAGCATAGAGATCGAAACCAGGGAAATCCTCTGGTTTGCCGGTACGGATCAGCACGATATTACGACGGTTTGGGAGTGCTCCCTTAGGAAGACTCTCGAATGTGCGGCGACCCATGATGATGGTATGACCGGTGGTGAGTGCCTTGAAACGCTTCAGATCGTTAGGCAACCAATAGATGAGTTTGTTCTCGAAGCCAATGGCGAGATTAGCGGCGACAGCTGCAATCAATGATAGCCTCACCCCCGATCTACGGTCTTCCCCCTCTCCCACGAGGAGAGGGGAGTGATTACTCTGGTTGTTCATAATTCAGTATATCTTTAATTTGGGTTATTGTTTGATTTAGAAAACAATTTTTTTGGCACAAGATAACATCGTTTTTTCTTTATCAAGAATTAGAGAATTAGAGAATTTTATTTTACCCGTACTATAAATAATTACTTCCCTTCGCTTTTCGGCCCCAGCAAGCTGACAGCCTG
>JAUNIK010000018.1 GCA_030523505.1 Prevotellaceae bacterium
TTTTACACCATTTTAATTGTTAAACGGTGTAGACTTATTCTGTATTAAGTCAATTTGCGCGCAAATTGCTCCTCAAAGCACCGTTCTAACACCCTCATTCCACCAACGTGGTAATCTATATCCATCGATCAAGAAGTTAATGTATAGTCAAGTTAATAAAAAACTGTCTACTTATTTTAGGGAAAGACATAAGAAATTATTTTTAGAAAAAGTAGAAATCATCCTACACTCCTACACGGTATGCTTAGAACCCCTGTAAATACTGGTGGTTTCAGCGTGTAGGATTGCGTGTAGGATGCATTTTTCATCCTACACTCCTACACACACTGTACTACCCTAGAACGTGTAGGAGTGTAGGATTGATATTTCATCATACACGCCATCCTACACCTTGGCTTCCCCTTTATCTACTAGGGATATGAAGGGTTGGTGTAGGAGTGTAGGATATTTTTTGTAAATAATATAATTTTATATTTTTGAAAACTCGATTCAAGTTACTTTAATTATATTAAAGTAAACCGCCTTTGCATAACCCAAAATCGTGCAAAAACGGCCATTTTAGGCCATTTTGAGCCATTTTTGAAGTGCAAATT
This sequence comes from Prevotellaceae bacterium, assembly GCA_030523505.1. Classification (GTDB taxonomy): domain Bacteria; phylum Bacteroidota; class Bacteroidia; order Bacteroidales; family Bacteroidaceae; genus Prevotella. The sequence continues at coordinate 594 of JAUNIK010000018.1, forward strand.
GGCGCTGAAGAGGCATGAAAAGTGCCAAAAAACGCCCTCGCCGGAACGCAAAACCGCCAAAAAGCGCTGCATTATTTGTTCAGGCGGAAGCGGATTGTCAGACCGCCACCTGGGGTATGTTCGGCTGTGGCTTCTCCGCCGTGGGCTACAACGGCATTCTTCACGATGGCAAGACCAAGACCGGTACCACCGAGTTTGCGGCTTCTGCCCTTGTCAACACGGTAGAAACGCTCAAATAATCGCGATAGATGTTCTGGTGCTACTCCTATGCCGTTGTCAGAGAATATGAACTCTCTGTTGCGGTAGGTGATGCTGATTGTTGTTGCACCGATAGCGTAGGACAACGCATTGTCAACGAGGTTGCGGAATATGCTGTATATGACTGATGATCCTTCGGCTTCGCCAAGTGGTGAAGTAACAATTATTTCTGAAGGAATGTCATATTTTATAGCAATGCCACCCTCGCGCAACTGGAGATGTACATCCTCCATGACGTTGTGGATGATAGGCACAACATCGATGTTGCACGATTTCTGCTCTGCATGAGTATAGGCTGGTGCTTTGTCGAGTTTCGTGAGCGCACTCATATCCGACAGCAACTTGCTCATTCGTTCGCTTTGCGCATAGCAACGCTCAAGGAAATGTTGTTTTTTATCGGCAGGTAAATCGGGGTTCTCGAGGATGCTCTCCAGATATCCGTGGATGCTGGCTGCCGGTGTCTTCAGTTCGTGGGCAGCGTTCTGTGTCAACTGCCGTTTGATGCGTATTTTCTCCTCTTCCGAATGACGCAGTTTCCAGTATAGCTGAATGATGGTGTGGCTGATTGCTCCGAGTTCATCGTCAGGGAGGCGTCGCTCGAGTTCATGGTCGAGTTCCTCACCGTTTTCCGCCTTGAAAGCAAATTCCTGCAGATATTCTATATGTCGGCTGATGCGGCGAGTGCTCCAGAACAGTGCGAGACCGAGGAGGACGGTGAGGATGAAAGCGTAGTAGAGGAAGGAGTTGTCGGCCTGTAACGAACGGGTAAGTTCTACAGAATAAGGCACTGCTGCGCGGACAATGATATTACCGAAACGGGTGGCAGAATAGAAATAGGTTTCGTGGGTGGATTCCGACAGTCGTTTGATGTCATAGCCATTACCATTGTGCAGAGCCTGTTGTATCTCGGTACGTTTTAGGTGGTTGCCCAAGGAATCGACCTTGTTGTCGTGGCTGTCCTGGAGCACCCGGCCGTCCTTGCTGATGATTGATACACGCAGACCCTCCATGTTATGTCGAACGATATATTGTTTGAACGGAGCATCTTTCACGACGCTGTCCTCGCCCAATGTCTGCATCATTTCATAGTTGTACATCTGCAGGCGAGAGTGAAGGATGTCGATCTTGTACTCTTTCTCGCGCTCATATTGATAGGCACTGAAACAGATGGCAAACAGCAGGAATATTCCGCCGATGCTCACTAACAAGTTCTTCTGAAACGACTTTAATCTCAACATAATATTAAAATATTAGTAGCCCCAGAGGGTTCTATTTCTCAAAACTATACCCGTATCCCACGCGGGTTCTGATGTTCTTGCCGTATGGACCGAGTTTCTTTCTCAGACGGGTGATGTTCACATCGACAGTGCGATCGAGGACAAACACATCCTGCGGCCAGCAACGGTTGAGGAGTTCCTCGCGTGAGAATACCCTGTTGGGATGCTGGATGAGGAGTGCTAAAAGTTCAAACTCCAATTTCGTGAGAGGCATATCCTCGCCATTGAGAGTGACAGTCTTTGAATCGAGGTTGAGCGCCACTCCCTCGTAGGTGATAGTTGTACCTACCACCTCTTCGATATGTGGATTCTCGACAGTAGTGGAGCGTCGCAGAACAGCCTTCACTCTTGCCTTTACCTCCTTGAGGCTCAGTGGTTTGGCGATATAATCATCGGCACCGAGGTCCAACCCGGCAACGATATTGTCCTCGGAGTCGAGCGCTGTGATGAATATTATAGGAATCAGGGCAGTCGAGGCGTTGGCTTTCATCTGCCGTGCCATCTGGAAGCCAGATGTTTCGCCCATCATGACATCGAGCAGGATGAGTGAGAACTCGGACAGCGGGAGGGTGAGAGCCTCTTCGGCAGAATTGGCGGTTGTCACCTCGTAGCCCTCGGTTTCGAGGTTGTATTGCAGGATCTCGCAGATGTCCTGCTCATCGTCAACAACAAGTATTTTCATAGCTGAAAATTGGATTATAAAACAGAGAATTACATTTCTCGCTTGCAAAATTACAAATAATTATCGAAACCGCCAGATAGGAGAGTGTTACAATTGTATGAAAACATGGAGGCAAATTGCATACGATAACTTTAATAATATTAAAAAACAACGGTAAGCATTTGGTTTTTTGATGATTTTGTAGTAATTTTGCACTTTGAACGCGCGTGGGCATATAGTGCGCATGCTATTCAACAAGGAAATTACAAAAAACAAAATACATTTATGGCACAGCAAGAAGATGTTTTCAAGAAGATCGTAAGCCACTGCAAAGAGTATGGCTTCGTGTTCCCAAGTTCAGAAATCTATGATGGTCTCGGAGCCGTTTATGACTACGGTCAGAACGGTGTTGAGATGAAGAATAATATCAAGCAGTATTGGTGGCAGTATATGACTATGCTCCACGAGAATATCGTGGGTATCGACTCTGCTATCTTTATGCACCCTACAATCTGGAAGGCTTCTGGTCATGTGGATGCTTTCAATGATCCATTGATCGACAACCGCGACTCAAAGAAGCGCTATCGTGCTGACGTGCTCATCGAGGAGCAGATTGCAAAGTACGAGGAGAAGGTTGAGAAGGAAGTTGAGAAGGCTCGCAAGCGTTTCAAGGAGAACTTCGATGAGGCTCAGTATCGTGCTACCTCTCCACGCGTTCTCGAGACTCTCGCTAAGCGCGATGCTCTCCACCAGCGTTATGCAGAGGCTATGCAGGGCCCAGACCTTGAGGCTTTGAAGCAGATCATCCTCGACGAGGAGATCGTTTGTCCTATCTCAGGTACTCGCAACTGGACTGATGTTCGTCAGTTCAACCTTATGTTCTCTACAGAGATGGGTGCAAGTGCTGATGGCGCAATGAAGGTTTACCTCCGTCCAGAGACTGCTCAGGGTATCTTTGTGAACTACCTCAATGTACAGAAGACTGGTCGTATGAAGGTGCCTTTCGGTATCGCACAGATCGGTAAGGCTTTCCGTAACGAGATTGTAGCTCGTCAGTTCATTTTCCGTATGCGTGAGTTCGAGCAGATGGAGATGCAGTTCTTCGTAAAGCCTGGCACAGAGCTCCAGTGGTTCGAGACATGGAAGAAGCGTCGTATGGCTTGGCATCAGGCTCTCGGCTTCGGTGCTGAGAACTACCGTTTCCACGATCACGAGAAGTTGGCTCACTATGCTAATGCTGCTTCTGACGTAGAGTTCCACATGCCATTCGGCTTCAAGGAGGTTGAGGGTATCCACTCTCGTACAAACTTCGACCTTGGTCAGCACGCTAAGTACTCAGGCAAGAAGATTGAATACTTCGACCCAGAGGCTGGCGAGAGCTACACTCCATACGTTATCGAGACATCTATCGGTGTTGACCGTATGTTCCTTTCTGTAATGTGTCACTCATACGAGGAGCAGCAGCTTGAGAACGGTGAGACTCGTACAGTGCTCCACTTGCCAGCAGCATTGGCTCCAGTGAAGCTCGCTGTGTTCCCATTGACAAAGAAGGACGGTCTGCCAGAGAAGGCTCGCGAAATCATCAATGACCTGAAGTTCCATTTCAACTGTCAGTATGAGGAGAAGGATCAGATTGGTAAGCGTTATCGCCGTCAGGATGCTATCGGTACTCCTTACTGTGTTACTGTTGACCATCAGACTCTCGAGGACAACACTGTTACCCTCCGTCATCGTGACACTATGGAGCAGGAGCGTGTGAACATCGCCGATCTCCGTGCTATCATCGAGGATAAGGTGAGCCTCGCAAGTCTGCTCAAGAATCTTGAATAAACAAGAAAATCATTAATGAAATCTTATTTTATCACTACTGTTTATATGTTTGCTCTCTTGTGCACGTTGTTCACCATGACATCGTGCAAGGAGAGTGACGATACCGTCGAGGAGTTTCCTAACTGGCAAGCTACCAACGAGGCGGCGTTCCGCAGCATCTACGCCCAGGCTGTCGAGAAATCGGCAGCCGGCGATGCTTCGTGGAAGGTGATTCGCCAGTGGTCGATGCCAGCAGAACCAGAACTGTTCCCACTCGATCCAGAGGACCACATCGTTGTGGAAGTGCTCGAAAAGGGTGAGGGCTCTGGTTGCCCTATCTACTCACAGACGGTGAAATGCCACTATCAGGGACGATTGCTGCCTTCGACAAGCTACAAGGACGGAATGGTGTTCGACCAGTCGTTCTATGGAACTTTCAGTGAGGCTACAGCAACTCCATCAACACTGCAGGTGAATGGAGTGGTGGATGGTTTCTCGACAGCATTGCAGAATATGCACATCGGCGATCGCTGGCGTGTGTATATCCCATATCAGTTAGGATACGGCACAACGGCAAAGGATGTTATTCCTGCCTATTCGACACTCGTGTTCGAAATCCGTCTCGTTGGCTACGGCGAACTTGAGACATAAGAACGCTCTGTGACTGAAATATGAAGCAAAGCGAGATTCTCCTTGCGAAGATTCGTGAGGGTGGAGACATATCAAACAACGAGAAACTGCGACTGATCATTAGCCTCAGTATTCCGTCAATATTAGCGCAGATGACCTCTACGCTAATGTTTTTTATTGACGCTTCGATGGTGGGTTCGCTGGGTGCAGAAGCCTCGGCGGCCGTGGGTATTGTGGATACCACTACATGGCTCTTCGGTTCGCTCACCGGTGCTGCGTCGATGGGCTTTGGTGTGCTCGTAGCTCACGCCATCGGTGGCAACGACATCGCAAAGGCACGCCGGATAATGCGTCAGGGACTGGTCACGGCCCTGTGCTTCTCGCTGTTCATCCTCGCCCTGGCGTTAGGCGTACACTGGCATTTGCCAGTATGGCTCGGTGGTGGTGAGGATATCCACTACGACGCATCGATGTACTTCCTGTTGTTCTCGCTCTCGATACCATTCTTTCAATTGTCGAACTATTCGGGAACGATGCTGAAATGCTCGGGCAACATGAAGGTGCCGAGTGTGCTGAACATCCTGATGTGTATCCTCGATGTGGTATTCAACTTCTTCCTTATTTATCCTACGCGCGCGATAGACATCCCATTGTTGGGCAGTGTAGTGTGCCCAGGCGCCGGATGGGGTGTGGTTGGAGCTGCTGTGGGTTCATCGTCGGCGATAATGATAACAGGACTGTTGATGGCGTACTTCGCTTTCTTCCGTTCGTCGCTGCTCAGACTGCAACTCGACGTAGTGCGACGCTGGATGCCACAACGGAAATATGTGTTTGCCGCAGCCAAACTGTCGGCACCGATGGCATTGCAGTATTGCCTGATGAACGGAGCCCAGATGGTATCGACAGTCATCGTGGCTCCATTGGGAAATTTCGCCATCGCAGCCAACTGTTTCGCTATAACGGTGGAGGCTGTCTGCTATATGCCGGGATATGGTATTGCTGATGCGGCAACAACCCTCGTGGGACAGAGCATCGGTGCAAAGAGACTGGATCTGTGTCGTGGCTTCGCCTACCGCACGATATCTCTTGGTATGCTCATCATGGCATTCATGGGAGGTGTGATGTATCTGTTTGCGCCAGAACTGATGTCACTGCTTAGTCCTGTGAACGAGATTATCGATCTTGGTGCCGAGGCATTGCGTATTGAGGCATTCGCAGAACCAATGTTTGCTGCGGCAATAATCTGCAACAGCATCTTCATCGGAGCCGGCGACACGCTTATTCCAGCATGTATGAACCTTGGTACGATGTGGGGCATACGCATCACCCTCGCATGGTTCCTTGCGCCTATATGGGGCCTCGCAGGTGTATGGACAGCTATGGCAGTGGAACTTTCAATGCGTGGGTTTGTGTTCCTTGTGCGATTGTTCAAGGGCAATTGGATGAAAAAAGCGAAAGTATAGATGCTCCATACCTTCGCTTTTCTGTCTATCTGATTCCGACCTAACTACATAACTTCCAATTTGATGTCAATCTTTCCTTCTGCATTTGCAGGGATGAACGGTTTTGATGGTTTGCCGTTGATGGTGCACGACTTCACCTGGTTGCCTTTGCCCGTTACTGTGATGTCGAGTGTTGCGTCGCGATAAGGAATATCCTTGAGAGTTATAGCCGAACCGTCTTCCATGCCTATTGGCGAGAACGACAACCCATTGGTGTCAGGCTTCATACCTATTATATAATATAGGAAGTTGCGCACATAACCAGTGGCGCACCATGTCTGATGGTTCAATGCAGGCCATACCTTGCTGCACTGCCAACCGCCAGAAGGAACACCATCGATAGTATAGATCTCGTGAAAGTTGCCGGCTGGCTTTCCTGGCTGTGCCTTCGAGTCGAGGTTGTCCTCATACTTATGCAACACAAGGTCAGTGAGGTTGTTCATCTCAAACCAGAACTGCTTCATATCACCAGCCTTTGCGCAAGCAGAGGCATAGAACATATTGACATGAGGCCATACCATCATATTATGACGGCCAGGCTTCTCAGGAGTGTTGCGAGGAAAACTTGGAGCAACAGTGACGATGCCACTTGGACTGATCTCACACTGTGCCAACATCTTACGCGAAGCAGTATCATCGATGAGATTGAACAATACCGCGTAGGCAATGCCGAGACCTTCCTGATAGTCGTGGAGTTTACCGTTATGATCAACGAGGTAATAGAAATGGTCGCGCTCTTTGTCGTAGAGATGAGTGAGGATGGCGTGACGCAGTACGGTAGCCTTCTTTTCGAAAGCCTTCACTTCTTTCTTGCTTGCCTTCAGTTGTTTGCCCATAAGAGCGAGAGTCTTATAAGCCTCGTAGTACACGCAGTTGGTAGAGAGACACTTCATTGGACCAGAGTGAGGGTGGTCGAGTACATACGAATTCCCATCGTAGGCAGGGTCGTAGATTGGTTCGTCGTAGGCAGCGATACCGTCCTGGAAGACTGCTGGTCCCATGAACAAACCGTACTTGCTGTCGAATACAGAATCCTCGAGTTGTGTCATAGAAGCCTTACAGCAGTCGTAAGCCTCTTTGAGGAATGCCTCGCGACCGGTGACAAGGTAATGGTTCCAGGCAGCAATGACCCAGATGATCTTGTCCCAATACTGATGACCGATAGAATTGTGGCTGTTGGTGACGCTCCAAAGGGAATATTCAGCGATGTCTGGGCGGAGTTGTGAAGCCGCATTCCATGAGTTGATGGAGATATCGCGTGTCCACTCACCACCGTAGTTGCCGCCTGCTTTTAGCAAGCCCGCCTTATCGGTGTTATTGTCTATGGTCCACATTGCCAGGCGGAACGCATCGTTGTAGAGAGCATTGCTGCTCGATAGGTTCTGTGCAAAAGCGCTGGCATATACGGCCAGCATTAGAAGGATCGTTGTGAATCTTTTCATTGTTGTCTTAATCGCCTATTGCTGTTTTGTATTCTTTCCAAAGGTTCTCTACATAGTTCTCTGGCTTGTCACCGAGTATATGACGGCAGGCAGCATCCCATGACCATGGATAGAGCTCGGCAGCCGAGGCATTGAACTTCTTGATGAACTCAGGGTCTTTGTTCAGCTGGAGCCAGTAGAGGAAATAGCCCGAGATACGATAGCCACTTTCCCACTTACGCTTTTCATCGTTGCGAGGACGGTCCTTCGACTGAAAATCCTGCTCGAAACAGCCACAAGACAAGCGTACTGCGTCAGCCATGCCCTCAATGAACGACCAGCAAGGTGACTTGCCGTCATAGTGACCGCAACCCATTGGTTCGAGCTGATAGGCGTGAGTCAGTTCATGGTAGATGACACCACGAGTCTCATAGTCGAGCTTGTCCTTGCCACCCTCCTTGAAACAATTCTCAATCCAGCGGGTAGAGTAGCGGATAGCCACCTGATCGCCATGACCGCTTTTCTCAGAGATACCGTCATAGTTTTCTACGGTGTAGTGGATGTCAGCGATATGCTTTACGTTAGGATCGTCAGGGCCGTAATAGAGAGTCTGAAGCACACGGAGAGCATTCTCGCCGATATATTTGTCCTTGTCCTTGACGATGGTGTGATAGATAGCGGAACCTTCAGCTTCTGGCGACTTGTCATAGAAATGGATAGTACCAGGGTTGTAGTTCTTCCACTGCTTTTCAATCTTGATAGGTTTGTGAACGGTCTTCTTGCCTTTGGCGTTAGCACAAGGTACCATTAATGCCAAAGAGAGAGCAACGATTAGTAGTTTCTTCATAATAATACAGGTTTAGTTTTTTTATTTTATTTTGGACGGAATGGCAAATTACCATTAAATTTTATGTCATTATGTCATTCCGTCCGAAATGTTTACAAATTATACGAGATGCTTGATGAGGTCTTCACGATCGCCAGGGAGCATGTCGATGACTGGGATCTCAATCATTGTGTAAGCACCTGGCTGCTGCTTCATTGCTGCACGAGCAACATTCACGAGTACCTGCGATGTGAGGGCAGGGTTGTTGATCTTCATGTTGAATTCGAAGAGCTGGTTGTGAGTCTTGCCTGATACACCCTTGCGAACTAGGTTCACACCGTGACCAACATCGTTGAGGTCGTCAACACAAGGCACCTGCTGAACATGAGTCTCGTCGTTTACAAAGTATGCATCAGCCTTGATAGCAGCCTCTACAGTCTTGAAGTCAGCACCTTCCTCAAGTTCTACATATACCATACGGCGATGGATGCCTGTGCCTACAGGAATTGTCATTGAGAGAGCATCGCGAACACCCTCGATAGCACGTACTGCTACAGAGTGGCCCATAGAACGACCAGGACCGAAGTTGGTGTAGCTAACACCCTTTGGTGCCAACGACTCCATGAGAGTACGAACGATAGAGTCAGAGCCTGGATCCCAACCAGCAGCGATAACGCTCACTGCACCGTGCTCCTTTGCTACTGCATCGAGGGAACGGCGGAGGTCAACAATCTGTGTGTGGATGTCGAAAGAATCAACGGTGTTGATGCCGAGGGCAAGACACTGCTTTGCGATTTCCTCTACCTTTCGTGTTGGGGTAGCGAGGATTGCTACATCAACATCACTGAGTTCCTTGATATCCTTCACGATAGTGTACTGTGCCAGATCTGCTGGCTTGTTGTCTGCACCACTGCGGCTAACGATACCCGCAATCTCGAAGTCAGGAGCTGCCTCGAGGGCTTCCAAAGCGTAGCGGCCGATATTACCGGTACCAACTACTGCTGCACGAATCTTTTTCATTTCTTCTTTGATTTTATTTTGTTATTATGTTTGTTTTCTGTCCGAAAAGGGGATACAAAGGTATGAAAAAGTAATGAAATGACAAAGAAAAATAGTTTTTTCTTTATTGTGGGAAGCAAATGAATGTGCTTTTTGATAGGATTTGACGTGATAATGCTTACGGAATGCAAGTGAAAACGGTGGTGCGGGTTTCTATTTCGCATGTGCTCAGGAATGAATTATAAAGATGCAAAATGATTTCTTAAAATCTCCACTGCGTGATTGTATTGAAAAGGGAGACCATCCGGAGGAGCACTGTCAAAAAGAGTAGATCCAGCTCCGGTTCCATGAGGGGGAAGAGTTGTGAATATAGTTTACATTCTTGTGGGATTCGAAGTGGATGTACTAATGTTTTTGTTTGGGTTGATACAATAAATTCGGTATTTTTACGTTATTATTCTTGTATATGCATATATGTGCGGGCGATGTCCGCTATTCCGGAATAATAAAAACAACAATGATTGAATACATTAAAGGCGAATTGACAGATCTCACACCTGCTATGGCTACCGTAGAGGCAGCTGGAGTAGGTTACGGGCTCTATATCTCGCTCATAACATACTCTGCCATTCAGGGTAAACAGACGGTGAAACTCTATGTGCACGAACAGCTTGTAACTGGTGGTCGTGACGACGGTTTTACCCTCTTCGGCTTTGCTACAAAACAAGAGCGCGAACTCTATCGCCATTTGATTACAGTGAGCGGCATCGGCGGTAACACAGCACGAATGATACTCTCTGCAATGTCGCCTGCCGAACTGTGCAATGCTATTGCCGTGGGCGATGAGCGACTGCTGAAATCAGTAAAGGGTATCGGTCCGAAGGCTGCACAGCGTATCATCCTCGAACTGAAAGACAAAATTGTGGCAAGCGGTATCGCTGATGAGCTGCACATCGCACCGGGCGGTTCTGCTACACAGGTTTCCGCAGTAAACAAGGTGGTACGCGATGAGGCAGTGGGCGCACTCACAATGCTCGGTTTCTCGCCAGCACCAACAGCAAAGGTGGTGAACGAGATTCTGACGAAAGAGCCAGACCTGCCTGTTGAACAGGTTGTGAAAAAGGCCCTCAAGATGATAAAATAGCCCCTCGGCCCCAAAGGGGAGGGATTTGGAAGTGAAAACGCTAAAAATTGACGGTTTGAAAAACAGTAAGGCACATATCACGATGATTGCGATGCTCATATTGAGTTTCGCAGCTTATGCTATGTCCTTACCACAGGACGACAACCGACGCCATTTCGGTTCGTCAGCCCGAAAGACCGCCACATCCGACCCTCGCACTGATGACCAAAAGGCTGCAGATAAAAGCCGCACCGACCGACTCTCTGCTGCTCAGCAAAGAACAAAGCAGGCTATGCAGGAGAGCAACACACAGAAGCGTGATGTGCTCGAACAGCCTATACTCGAAAACGAAGACTCCATACCAGACTCGCTCCTCAATGCACGCTGGAAGGTGCAGCGCACGATGCCTATCACCGTCGATGACCTCGACCAGAACGCTATGGACCTCAAGCGTCCGGACAATATCAAGCAGGATGTAGAGTATAACGACACTATGGGCTATTATGTCATCGGCACAAAGATGGCGGGCACATACGTTCAGACACCGCTGGTAATGACCTACGAAGAATACGCCAAGTGGAGTGAGAAGCAAATGCTCGACAAGATGTTCCGTGCCAAGAACGATGCAATCTTCGTGGCGCAGGGCAAGGAGAAATTCGATTTCACCGATATGCATTTCGACCTCGGCCCGGCTGAGAAAATCTTCGGTCCTGGTGGTGTGCGTGTCACAACACAGGGTACTGCCGAACTGAAGTTTGGTGCTACAATGAAGAACACCCAGAACCCATCGCTTCCTATCCGTCGTCGTAAGACAACGACCATCGACTTTGACGAGAAGATCAATATGAATATGACAGCGAAGGTGGGCGACAAGGTGAACATGAACCTGAACTACAACACCGATGCCACCTTCGACTATGATGCCCAGAACATGAAGTTGAAGTATGACGGCAAGGAAGACGAGATGATAAAACTTGTTGAGGCAGGAAATGTGAGTTTCCCAAGCAACTCGTCACTTGTACGAGGCGCATCGTCGCTGTTCGGTCTGCGTAGCGACTGGCAGTTCGGTAAACTGAAACTGCAGAGCGTAGTGTCGCAGAAGAAGTCGGCATCGAAGAGCGTATCATCGCAGGGCGGAACACAGTTGACACCGTTCGAGATTGATGTTGCCAACTATGATGAGAACCGCCACTTCTTCCTCTCGCATTATTTCCACGACCACTACGATGCGAGCATGAGAACCCTACCGAATGTCATGACAGGTGTGGCAATCAACCGTATCGAAATCTGGGTTACCAATACTACAGGAACAACCACCAACACCCGAAACCTCGTTGCGCTCACCGACCTTGCTGAGCCAGACCATATCTCCAACCCAAGATGGCACGGAGGAATGTTGCCTGTTCCTGCCAACGGAGCCAACGATGAGTACCAGACGATGGTGGACGAATACCGCGATGCACGTGATATCAACCAGACATCGACCATTCTCGATGGTATCGGCGACTTTGAAGGCGGTACCGATTACGAGAAACTGGAGAAGGCACGTCTCCTCACATCATCAGAATACTCGCTCAATGCAGCCCTCGGTTATGTGACACTCAATGCAGGACTCCGTACCGACCAGGTTCTTGCCGTTGCTTACGAATACACCTATGGTGGTGTGACCTATCAGGTCGGTGAGTTCACCTCTGATATCAGTGATGTGAACAGTGCACTCTTCGTGAAGTCGTTGAAGAACACCTCAAACCATCCACGTCAGGGTAACTGGCGACTGATGATGAAGAATGTATATAAGATTTCTTCACGACTGAACAAGGAAAAATTCCGCCTCGATGTGAAGTTCCAGAGCGACACAGCCGGTGTGTATCTCTCGTATATCCCTGAACCACAGGTGAAGAACGACAAACTCATCAAGTTCCTCGGTGCCGACCGCCTCGACAATAACAACAAAGCCCACTCAAACGGCTATTTCGACTATGTGGAGGGCTACACCGTGAGAAACGGATGTGTGTTCATGCCGTCAGCCGAACCGTTCGGACAGTATATCTATGACAACCTCGTTGCCAAGGGCGTTGCACCACAGGTGGCAGAGCGATATGCCTTCACCGAACTCTACGACTCTACGAAGACCGTGGCGAAGCAGATAGCCGAGAAAGACAAGTATATCCTCCAAGGACAATATAAAGGTTCGCGCGATAATGTGATATCCGTTGGAGCCACAAATATCCCACAGGGATCGGTGGTTGTAACAGCCGGTGGTATGACACTCGTCGAAGGTACCGACTATTCCGTTGACTATTCATCAGGTGAGGTGACAATCCTCAACCAGAGCATTATCGATGCCGGCACAAACATCAATGTGTCGTTGGAGAGCAACACCGACTATGGACAGTCGCGAAAGACGATGTTCGGTGTGAACTGGGAGTATGACTTCTCGAAGAACTTCCAGATGAGCGGTACACTGCAGCATATCTCCGAGCAGGCGTTGACCACGAAGGTTAGTATGGGCTCGGAACCACTGAACAACACTATCTGGGGCGTAAACATCAACTGGAAGAAAGAGTCGCAGTGGTTGACAAATATGCTCGACGCCATTCCGTTCCTGCATGTCACACAGCCATCGAATATCTCGTTCCAGGGAGAGTTTGCCCAACTCATTGCCGGTCAGAGTCATGGCACACAGGACAACGCCTCTTATCTCGATGATTTCGAGAATACTAAATCGACAATCGATATCAGTACCCCTTCATCATGGATTATCTCGAGTGTTCCGTCGATGTTCAAGGAGAGTCAGGACAAGAATACGCTCCAGAGTGGTTTCAACCGTGCACTCCTCTCATGGTATAATGTTGATCCACTCTTCACCCGCCGTTCGTCATCGCTCACCCAAGCCCCTATCAAGCGCGACCTCGTCCAACTCTCAAACCATTATGTAAGAGAGGTATATGTGCGTGAACTCTATCCAAACCGCGACCAGAGTTCATACAATGGAGCCACCAGCACTCTGTCGGTGCTCAACCTCGCTTATTATCCAAACGAGCGTGGTCCTTACAACTTCAACCCAAACCTTAATTACGATGGTACTCTCAATAACCCATCGCAGCATTGGGGAGGTATGATGCGTAAGATTGAGACATCCGACTTTGAAACAGCCAATATTGAATATATCGAGTTCTGGATGCTCGATCCATTCATCTACTCACGCCGTGACGGAACAGCTTCGCAATATGGCGGCGACCTCTACTTCAACCTCGGTGAGGTGAGTGAGGATGTGCTCCGCGATGGTAAGAAATTCTATGAGGCAGGTATGCCTGTTGACGGTTCTTCGACATTCACCACTACACAGTGGGGTAAGATTCCGCAGCAAGCAACCGTCACCTATGCTTTCGCCACCACTGATGGTTCACGCGAGAAGCAGGATGTGGGTTTCAATGGTCTTACCGACGATGAAGAACGCAACTGGTCTGCATATCAGGATTTCCTCTCTGAAATTCAGGGAAAGGTCAGTGCTGCCGTTTGGGATTCCATCTACAACGACCCTGCTAACGACGACTACCACTATTTCCGTGGTTCTGACTACGACCGAATGGAGGCTTCTATCCTGCGTCGTTACAAGCACATCAACAATCCTCAGGGCAACTCGCCTGACACCAAGAACCGTACCGAGTCGTACGATACATCATATAAGACAACCCCTGATGTAGAGGATATCAACCAGGACTATACTCTGAACGAATACGAAAAATACTTCCAGTATCATGTCTCTATCCGTCCGGAGGATCTTGTCGTGGGCCAGAACTATATCGTTGACAAGCGTGAGACATCGCCTAAACTACGCAATGGCAATGAGGAGGAAGCGACATGGTATCAGTTCCGTATCCCTGTCGATGCGTGGGAGGCAAAGGTGGGTAGTATCGCCGATTTCACCTCTATCCGCTTCATGCGAATGTTCATGACAGGTTTCGAGAAACCGCTCGTGCTCCGTTTCGGTTCGCTCGACCTTGTTCGTGGTGAGTGGCGTGTATATGAGCAGAACCTCGAGAATACATCAGGTATCGGTCGCATGGATGTATCGGCAGTGAACATTGAAGAGAACAACGACAAGACACCTGTGAACTACACCCTTCCTCCAGGCATCAAGCGAGCACAAGACCCAACACAGCCACAGCTTGTGGAAAGCAACGAACAGGCGTTGTCG
>JAUNIK010000467.1 GCA_030523505.1 Prevotellaceae bacterium
CTCGTCGAGGTCCTTAGTAGCCTCTTCGCTAACATTGGGGATATCGGCAGTGAACTCCTCAGCGCCACGCTTAGTCTCACGAACGTCGAGAGAGTACTCATCAACATGTACAGAGGTCAGCACGTCCTCACGAACGATACGCTCGTTGAGCACGATAGCATCCTCATAGTTGTAACCCTTCCAAGGCATGTACGCCACAAGGAGGTTGCGGCCCAGTGCGAGCTCGCCATCCTCTGTAGCGTAACCCTCGGTCAGGATGTCGCCCTTCTTCACACGCTGACCCTTATCACAGATAGGACGCAGGTCGATAGTCATGTTCTGGTTGGTACGACGGAACTTAGGAATACGATACTCCTTCAGAGCGGGTTCGAAGCTTACGAACTCTTCGTCCTCAGTGCGATCGTAAAGAATACGGATGGTGGTAGCATCAACATAGTCGATAACACCCTCACCCTCGGCAGTAATCATCGTGCGAGAATCCTCACAAACCTGCTTCTCAATACCGGTACCTACGATAGGTGCCTCGTTGTGGAGCAGAGGTACTGCCTGGCGCATCATGTTAGATCCCATCAGTGCACGGTGAGCATCATCGTGCTCCAAGAAAGGAATCAAAGATGCAGCGATAGAAGCAATCTGCTGTGGAGATACGTCCATCAAGTCAACCTGTGTAGGAGGCACAACGGGGAAGTCGGCATCCTGACGACACTTAACAACAGGACGGATAAAGGTGCCATCGTCGTTCAGAGGTGCATTACCCTGACCGATTACGTGACCTTCTTCCTCCTCGGCAGTCAGATATACGATATCGTCGTTATTCAAGTTGGCAACACCATTCTCAATCTTACGATAAGGAGTAGAGATGAAGCCAAGCTCGTTGATCTTAGCATATACACACAGTGATGAAATCAGACCAATGTTAGGACCTTCAGGGCTCTCAATTGGGCAGAGACGACCATAGTGTGTGTAGTGTACGTCACGAACCTCGAAACCGGCACGCTCACGAGACAGACCGCCAGGACCAAGAGCAGAGAGACGACGCTTGTGAGTTACCTCAGCCAGCGGGTTGGTCTGGTCCATGAACTGTGACAGTGGGTTGGTACCAAAGAATGAGTTGATAACGCTAGAAATGGTCTTGGCATTAATCAGATCGGTAGGAGTGAACACCTCGTTATCGCGAACGTTCATGCGCTCACGGATGGTGCGGCTCATACGTGCCAGACCTATAGAGAACTGATTAGAGAGCTGCTCACCAACAGTGCGTACGCGACGGTTTGACAGGTGGTCGATATCGTCGACAGTAGCCTTAGAGTTAATCAGCTGAATCAGATACTTGATAATCTCAATGATGTCTTCCTTGGTCAGCACACGAACATCCATCTCGGTGTCAAGACCAAGCTTCTTATTAATACGGTAGCGACCTACATCACCCAGGTCGTAACGCTTATCAGAGAAGAACAGGTTCTGGATAACCTCACGAGCACTGGCATCATCGGCAGGATCAGCATTACGCAACTGACGATAGATGTAGAGCACAGCTTCCTTCTCAGAGTTTGATGGGTCTTTCTGCAAGGTGTTGAAGATGATTGAGTAGTCCTGAGCTACTGACTCATCCTTATGAACAAGGATAGTAGCAGCACCGCTCTCCAAAATGTCGAGCATGTTCTCCTCAGTAATCTCTGTCTCACGCTCCATGATAACCTCATTACGCTCGATAGACACTACTTCACCGGTATCTTCATCTACGAAGTCCTCGTTCCAGCTCTTCAGCACACGGGCAGCGAGCTTGCGACCAAGTACCTCCTTCAGAGACTTCTTGTTTACCTTAACCTCCTCAGCAAGGTCGAAGATCTGCAGAATGTCCTTATCAGCTTCGAAACCAATAGCACGCAGCAGAGTGGTTACGGGCAACTTCTTCTTACGGTCGATGTAAGCATACATGACGTTGTTGATGTCGGTAGCAAACTCAATCCATGAACCCTTGAAAGGAATGATACGGGCTGAATAGAGCATAGTACCGTTAGCGTGTACGTTCTGACCGAAGAATACACCCGGTGAACGGTGCAGCTGTGATACAACAACACGCTCGGCACCATTGATGACGAAGGTACCATTAGCGGTCATGTAAGGAATAGGACCAAGGAATACGTCCTGAATCACCGTGCCGAAATCCTCATGATCGGGATCGGTGCAATAGAGTTTCAACTTAGCCTTCAAGGGTACACTATATGTCAGGCCGCGCTCCAAACACTCATCGATGGTGTAACGGGGTGGGTCGATATAGTAATCCAAGAACTCAAGGACGAAATTATTACGAGTATCGGTGATAGGGAAGTTCTCTGCGAACACCTTATACAAACCGTCGTTCTTGCGTTCCTCAGGCGGAGTGTCCAACTGGAGGAAGTCTTTGAATGACTTTAATTGCACATCGAGGAAATCCGGAAACGGCATCGGAT
>JAUNIK010000468.1 GCA_030523505.1 Prevotellaceae bacterium
AAAAGTATCTCGAACTGCGAGGACTGGCTGTCCACAAAGATCGCGTTGAACAAATTCGCACTCTTCGCGAGATGGGTTCCAGCGATGAAGAGATTGGTGCTGTGAAGAAGCGCCTGTTGCAGTTCAATTATAGTTGCATACCAAGTGAGGACGGACTCTTGAAGGGTTGCAAGCAGATGTCCACCTCGGTGGGCATTGATGTGGACCATATTCCTGCAGAGGAGATGGAGGCTATAAAGACAAGAATCCTTGCAAAGAAGGACGAAATCGGCCTGCTGATGCTTGAGCGCAGCGTTCGTTGCGAAGGTTACCACATTGTATGCAAGCGAGTGGAAAGCCTTTCACAGGAGGACAATATCAAGCATATTGCCGACATCCTCGGCATTGAGCCAGACATGGGCGCAAAGGATATCACGAGAGTCTTTTTCGCTACAACTGCTGACGCAGAGGACCTCCTCTTCCTTGACGACGCACTCTTCGAAGCCAAGCCTGCAGCCCCACCCCTTCCCTCCCCGAAGGAGAGGGAGTATGTAAATACTCCTTCCGACAGTGCGGGTGCCGACAGCCAGCAGCATTCTGACGCCCTTGTCCCTAACGAAGTGGAGGGGAAAAGGGAGACATCGCCAAGCGATGTGGGGAAAAGGGCATTTGATCTCTGCTGCGAGGCGGCTGGCCTCTCGCCTGACAAGATGGACATCTGGGGTGTTCACAACTGGCACTCGAACCTCATGGCGGTGCTCTCAGTGGGATTGCCGAAACTGATGTCGCGCGAACAACTCATGGCTGTTGTTGCCGAACGACTGCCGAACTATTCGCAGACTGCCGACTGTCGCTCGCTGATAGACTATTTCTATGAGAAGTACAGTGCCGACAAGGGTTACATGACCACCTCACTGCGTGAAATCAACGCTCAAGCACAGATGATGAGTGCCGAAGATGAGGCCACCATGGAGCAACTCACTCACAACTGGAATCCACCGGCTCCGCCAAAGAAACTGCCGAGGATAATACACCTCATGGCAGGCAACTTCGACCCACGTTTCCGTGAGATGCTTATGCTCGCCTCACTGCCGATACTCTCTGCCCATGCCTCACATTTCAGGGCTCGCTACCTGAGTGGCAGACTGACACCACCACAGCAGTATGTCGCAGTAATAGGCGGCTCTGGTTCGGGCAAGGGCAACAACACTCGACTCTTTGAACAGGCATGCCAGTACACTCTCATCGACCACGACTCGATGGAATGGAAGAAGGTGGCGGAAAACAGCCGTGAGCGCGACAAGAAGACCAATGCCAAGGAGCGTCCAGAGAAATACCATCCGAAACTGCGAGTGTTCATGACCACCTCGAAGTCGTCGATGCAGGAACTGCAGAACAACTGCGGTGAGAACGGAATGTTGCTCGGTGTGTTCTCCGAAGTCGATGAACTGTTCAACGGCAACATGCAGTCGTATGCCAACCTCTCCGTGACACTGCGCAAGGGATGGGACGGCGACCTGCAAAGCCAGTACTATCTGAGCGACTCCACCGTCTGTGCACAGACACGCACGAACATCGCACTCCTCATGTGCGGCACTCCAAACGCCATGCTCAAGCGAATGCTTGCCGATACAGAATCAGGATTCCTGCAGCGATGCATTCCGGTGATTGTGCCAAACAGAAAACGAACCTTCCGCCCTCCGAAAGAGGACTATCTCACCCACGACGAGAAAATAGAGCGCGATGCACTCATCATGTCGCTCTATCAGAAGGATCTGGCACTGGGCGACGGCATCAGCGAACTGAAACTGCCCAAGACACTCAGCGCCATCGGCAAGTGGTTTGATGAACTCGAAGAACTTTACAATGACGGCATGCTCTCGGAAGCCGAAGCCGACCTGAGTCACCGCTGTGGAGAGTTCATGCTACGTGCAGCAATACCGCTCGTAGCACTCGAAGGACAGGAGTCGAAGGCCATCATCGATTTCGCCGTATGGGTAGGACGCACAGCCTTCTACTATCTCTGCCGAATGTTTGGTGCACGAGTGAGCCGCGACCTTGCCGAAGCCTCGCAGTTGCTCTCGCCGAAAGACGAAGACCACCGACGCACAGCCGAACCACTGCTCGACAAAGTGTCCGAGGTGTTCACCATGAAGCAGTTCCAGGAAGTGCGTGTCAATGCCGGTCAGAGTGAGAACTGCGCCATGCTGCTCAAACGCTATGTTGACAACGGCAAGATACAGCGAGTAGGCAGAGGAGTGTATCGGAAAGCCACGAAATCCGAAAATAACATAATCACATAATATCAGTTATTTTGAAACTAGCCCTCCCCTCACAAAGGGGATGGGCAATTAATAACAAATTCACTTATACATTATGGAAATCACACTAGAAAGAAAATTCAAAAAGGAAGGTTACACGATAGGTAACCTCCTTGTCGGTGGCAAGTGGTTCTGTAATACAATGGAACCAC
>JAUNIK010000469.1:0-1004 GCA_030523505.1 Prevotellaceae bacterium
GGTTCAGTCGAAAAGGTGAACATGGAAGAGCTGAACAAAGCTCCTGTCGCTTCGTTCGACCAAGCCCTGGGTGGACGTGTGGCCGGTGTGCAAGTGGTTTCAGGCGACGGACAACCCGGCGCTGAAGCCAACATCGTCATCCGAGGTAGCAACACCATCAGTGATGTGGCCGACGGTACACCGCTCTATGTCATCGACGGTTTTGCCACGGAAGATGCCAATGCCGCCTCCATCAATCCCAACGACATCGAGTCCATTGATGTACTGAAGGATGCCTCGGCTACAGCCATCTATGGATCCCGAGGAGCCAATGGTGTCATCATCATCACCACCAAACGTGGTGCTGAGAGCGCCCCACGGATTACATACAACGGCTATGTGGCCTATCAGACCCGTCCCAAGTTCCTGAAGTTGCTGCAAGGACGTAGCTTCGTAGAGCTGCAGCAGGAAATTCTCACTTCGGATGAGATGAACAAGACCTACTTCAGCTTCGATGAGAACCTGGGACGCTATCAGACCATTGACGATTACGACCACCGCGCCTCCACGAATTGGCAGGATCTGGTGTTCCAGAATGCTCCCATGACCAGCCACCACGTTTCCCTCTCAGGTGGCAGCAAGAACACCAAGTACAGCAGCAGCCTCTCATACTACAATCAGCAGGGAACCATCATCAAGTCCTCCTACGAGAGTCTGAAGGCTCGCCTGACCTTGGATCAACAACTCAGCAAGAAAATCAAATGGGGCGGTTCTGTCAATTTTGCCAGCAATCTCTCCACCGGTTCGGCTCCCTCACAAGGGGATGGCCAGAGCACCCAATACTTTCTTTACCAGGTGCTAGCCTATCGCCCTGTGAAATATCGCAGCAGCGACGATCTCAATGATATTACCGACAACAACGGCGGTACTTATCCCTACAACCCCGTCAAGACCATTGAGAACAGCTATAACAAGCAACGGAACCGTCAGTTGAGCATCAACACGTACCTCAACTGGACCATTCT
>JAUNIK010000469.1:1014-2450 GCA_030523505.1 Prevotellaceae bacterium
TCTTCAAAGCTACCTTTGCCTATACGTGGAGAGAAGTGCGTGACGAGAACTTCTATAACCAAGACACCTACTACGGCGATCCGACCTACTCCTCCACACGTTCCAACGGCAGTTTCAACTACAAGGAGTGGAACAGCTGGTCCAACGAGTACACCCTAACCTACAAGAAGCGCATTCAAAACCACAACATCAACGGTATGCTGGGGGCATCGCTTTCGAGCCAACAAATCAGCAACCTGGGTGCGAAAGCGGTTATGACACCTTGGGATGAACTGGGCTTCTGGGGCATTGACGAAGGCACTCCACAGACAGTGACCTCCAACAATGTGAAGAACAACATGCTCTCCTTCTTCGCCCGCTTCAATTACGACTGGAAGTCGCGATACCTGCTGACCGCCACCATGCGTGCCGACGGTACTTCCCGATTCGTCAACCACAAATGGGGCTATTTCCCATCAGCTTCTTTTGCCTGGCGCATCAGCGACGAGCCCTTCATGGCCCGCATAGGCTCCTGGCTCAGCAACCTGAAGTTACGCATTGGCTGGGGTGCCACAGGTAATAACGTCACCCAATACAACTACCCCGGCAACCAGCTCTACAGCGGTAGTCAGAACTATGCCTTCAACGGCACCATCTATCTGTCGCAGATTGCCAACAAAGACCTGAAGTGGGAAACCACCTACCAGAGCAATGCCGGTATTGATTTCGGCATCCTGAACAACCGCATCAACGGTAGCATTGATATTTATAATAAGGATACACGCGACCTCTTGCTCTATGCCGATGTTCCTCCCTCGATAGGTTTCACTCAGGTGCAGCAGAACGTGGGCAGCATCAACAACAGGGGATTGGAGATTACCCTCAACGGCACCATCCTGCCTGGTGGGAAGGGACGATTGAAATGGAGCAGCAGCTTCAACATCTCTTTCAACAAGAACAAGATTACCGCCTTGAGCGACGGACAGCTCAGCCGCAAAGCGGGCATCCGCTATCCCAGCATCTCCGACCTCTACATCTGCAAGGTAGGCTCACCGCTTAGTGAGATGTACGGTTATGTCTATGATGGAGTCTATCAGTACGAGGACTTTGACGAGGTGGCTCCCAACGTATTTGTATTGAAAGCGGGAATACCCAACAACACCAATGAGCGCTCCAACATCCGTCCGGGTGACCCCAAGCTGAGAGACATCAACGGTGACGGACAAGTGACTGCCGAAGACCAGACCGTCATCGGACATGGCTTGCCGCTGCATACGGGTGGTTTTACCAACAATTTCGAGTGGAAAGGATTTGACCTCAGCATCTTCCTCCAATGGTCGTATGGCAATGATGTCATCAACTACAACCGCGTGAAATTAGAGAGTCTGGACAGTCGGCACATCAATCAGCTGGCCACTGTACAAGACCACTGGACACCACGTACTCTCAACACCGAT
>JAUNIK010000470.1 GCA_030523505.1 Prevotellaceae bacterium
AATTTTGCTGAGAAGAGTTCCGGGGAGATGAAGAGCGAGAACCAGCCCCAGTGGGCGTGGGCGCTGCTTTCGTCTTGCTTGAGACTCTTCATCGTTTCTGTGCCGAACATATAGGTGTAACCCGCCGACAGGGAGATATCCTTGGTGAAATCGTAAGTGGCATGGAAATCGATGCTGTGACCAAGGGTGCGGTTATAGTCTTCCAGTTTGGTTGACACGGCGAGATAGTGATATGTGAGGTTGCACGTCAGCTTCTCGACGGGCTTGCCGTAGCCGCCGATGAAGGCGTTCTGCAATCCCGGAGTGAAGCCGTTGAGGTAGGCACTCTGATAATAATAGTCCATGATGCCATAGAACTTGGTACGCGAGCCATACATGGGGCTGAAACCTCTCGTCACATCGTGACGCACCAGTCCCCACTGACCGGGATGCACCACAGGCATGTAGTCGTCACCGCTGAGGTGGTCGTAGCCGGTGACGGCACCATAACGGTTAGTGATATCGACAGTGGCCTTGAAGCTGGCCATCCACGCCCTGATTTTCAACGCATGAAGGCTTTTGTCTATCATCTTTCCCGTCTGCCGATAATAGGCCCCTTCAAGGGTCAGGCGCTTAGGGTGATAGTTGAGGTATCCGCCATACATCTGCTGATAAACGGTGGAAGGAGGATTGTCGGTGCTGCCATTCTCTCCGGCCTGCAGGCCCATATTCATGAAGAGCAGCGAGGCTCCCAACGGAAATTTGGGAACATCAAGATGATACCACACGGTCTGCATACTCTTGTAGAACTGCGCCCCCTTACTTACATCGTAATAGGTGTTGGCATATACATTATCCTCATTCTGGTTATAGGCCAGTATGCCGTGCACCTTATGGACAGGCCCTTCATAGCCAAATCGCAGCACATCGTGAGAGAGGGATGCCGTAGAGAAGTCGTTGGTGCCGATGATGCGCTCATCGTCATAGGCCATTGCCACGCGACCTACCTGCACGAAAAGTCCGCTGGGAGCGGTCAGCTTAGCCCAGCCCTCGTAGAGGGTGAGTGTCTCGTTGCCGCCCGTTCCCCACACCTTCCTGTTCTGAAGGACGGCATGTGCCGTAAGGTAGGGACGCTCATAGTCCATGATGAGACGTGTGCGCCCGAGGATGAAGCAGGAGCGGTCTTCGACGGGAATATCGGGGTCGGCAGATTTAGGCAGTCCGCCGCCGCACAGCTCGCCATGCGTCATGAAGTCGAGGCTGAGCTTGAAACTGTTTTTCAGGGAGTCGGTCTGTGCCCATCCGCCTATTGAGGTCATAAGCAGTAGAACAAAAAGGTTTCTCCGTGTCATAGGCATCGTTGTTTGTGAAAAGCAAAGGGAACCCGAAGATTCCCTTTTACAATACTTTTTTTTCGCGGAAGATGAGGGATTCAAACCCCCGATACCCGTAATGGGTATACCGGATTTCGAGTCCAGCGCATTCGGTCACTCTGCCAATCTTCCTTTCCGTTTATTGATGCTGCTCTCTGAGCAGGTCGTTGACGGTCTTGACGGGATTGAATGTTCCCAGCGGCACCTCTACGAATACTGTTGACCAGTCGGACATAGCACCGTTCCACAGTCCCGGCAGCTCAAGGGCACGCAGCTCCTTGCCGTTCTTGGACTTGCTGGAGATGAAGCCTGTAGTAGGATCGACATAGTCGGGCAGGTTGAACGGCTTGCCGTTGTAATCCTTCACGGCACATACGAGATCAACCGGATTGAAGTGTGTACCCTCGGTGAACATCTTCATATATTCCTCGTTGCTCTTGTCAATCTGGCTTGACTCCAGAATCTGGAGCGATACGGTACCATCCTGGTTATATGTGAGGAACGGACCGCCGCCCGGCTCTCCGACATTCTTCACAACGCCGCAGACGCGCATAGGCCTGTTGAGCTTCTTCTTGAGGTATATGACGAGCTCTGCATCCTCCAGCTCCTTGATGTCGCTCTTGCGGCAGCACAGATCCTGCTGCACGAAGCGTATTATCTCCTCGAGTTTTGCGTGGTCGTACTTACCGCTCTCCAACACCTTGAGGTATTCGAAGGCCTTCTTCTGAAGCGTTACGAGGACGCCGGCAATAACCTGCTTCCACTGTACTGTCTCAGGCTTCAGACGGTCAGGAACGACATTGTCGATATTCTTGATGAAGATAACGTCGGCATCTATCTCGTTGAGGTTCTCGATGAGCGCGCCGTGACCACCCGGGCGGAACAGCAGCGAGCCGTCGCTGTTGCGGAACAGGGTGTTGTCGGGATTGACAGCCACAGTATCTGTTGATGGCTTCTGCTCAGAGAATGACACATCGAACTTCACGCCGAACTTTGCCTCATACTTCGGGAGGTTCTCGGCGATGTGCTTTTTGAACAATGGCAGATGGTCGTGGGAAACGGTAAAGTGGATGTTTACCATGCCGTCAGACG
>JAUNIK010000471.1 GCA_030523505.1 Prevotellaceae bacterium
AAATGGTAAATTGTCAAATGGTAAATGCCATTAGTCTTCCATCAATTTGCGATAGCGACCTTTCTTTATCTCGTTCTCGTTGAGGCCCAGACGGCGAGCCTTGTTGATCTCGTAGTCAGAGTAGCTGCCCTCGAAGTAGAACACTTCACCATTGCCCTCGAAGGCAAGGATATGAGTACAGATACGGTCGAGGAACCAACGGTCGTGTGAGATTACCACAGCACATCCAGCGAAAGTCTCCAGACCTTCCTCCAAAGCACGGAGTGTGTTCACATCGATATCGTTGGTAGGCTCGTCGAGGAGAAGCACATTACCCTCCTGCTTCAAAGCCAGAGCCAGTTGCAGACGGTTGCGCTCACCACCTGAGAGAACACCGCAGAGCTTGCCCTGATCGTTGCCCGAGAAGTTAAATCTACTAAGGTACGCGCGCGAATTGATGTCGCGACCACCCATACGGATTGTCTCATTGCCCTGCGAAACAACCTCATAGACGGTCTTCTGTGGGTCGATATCCTTATGCTGCTGGTCAACATAAGCCAGTTTCACTGTCTCGCCAACCTCAAACTGTCCGTTGTCAACCGACTCCAAGCCCATGATAAGGCGGAAGAGAGTGGTTTTTCCTGCTCCGTTAGGACCAATAACACCTACGATGCCGTTAGGAGGAAGCATGAAGTTGAGGTCGTTGAAGAGAGTCTTCTCATTGAAAGCCTTTGCCACATGCTGAGCCTCGATAACCTTGTTGCCAAGGCGTGGTCCGTTAGGAATGAAGATTTCGAGTTTCTCCTCGCGCTCCTTCTGCTCCTCGTTGAGCATAGCATCGTAAGAGTTAAGACGAGCCTTACCCTTTGCCTGACGAGCCTTTGGAGCCATTCTAACCCATTCCAACTCGCGCTCCAGAGTCTTGCGACGCTTTGAGGCAGTCTTCTCCTCCTGAGCCATGCGCTTTGTCTTCTGATCGAGCCATGAAGAGTAGTTGCCCTTCCATGGAATTCCCTCGCCACGGTCCAACTCGAGAATCCACTCTGATACATCATCGAGGAAGTAACGGTCGTGGGTAACAGCGATTACTGTGCCCTCATACTGCTGGAGATGCTGCTCGAGCCAGTCGATAGACTCAGCATCGAGGTGGTTGGTAGGCTCATCGAGCAGGAGCACATCAGGCTTCTGAAGAAGCAGACGGCAGAGAGCCACACGACGACGCTCGCCACCCGAGAGGTTTGTCACAGCCCAGTCGCCCGGAGGACAACGCAGAGCGTCCATGGCGCGCTCAAGCTTTGAGTCCATGTTCCAAGCATCGGTAGCATCGATAATGTCCTGCACCTCAGCCTGACGCTGCATCAGTTTGTCCATCTTGTCAGGGTCACCATAGTACTCCTCCAAGCCAAACTTTTCGTTAATCTCGTCGTACTCTTTCAAAGCGTCGTACACATACTGCACGCCCTCCATCACATTCTCCTTAACGGTCTTCTCCTCGTTCAGTGGTGGGTCCTGTGGCAGATAACCCACGGTGTAGCCTGGGCTCCATACCACCTCACCCTGTGTAGGCTGTTCCAGACCAGCGATGATCTTCATCAGTGTAGATTTACCTGCACCGTTGAGACCGATGATACCGATCTTTGCACCATAGAAGAACGAGAGATAGATGTTCTTCAGAATCTGTTTCTGGTTCTGTGGGATGATCTTCGAGACACCCACCATTGAGAAAATAATCTTCTTG
This sequence comes from Prevotellaceae bacterium, assembly GCA_030523505.1. Lineage (GTDB taxonomy): Bacteria > Bacteroidota > Bacteroidia > Bacteroidales > Bacteroidaceae > Prevotella. Next base: position 1,718 of record JAUNIK010000471.1, read on the forward strand.
TCGTCAACTGTTGCCATATAATTTTATTTTAAGTTTCGAAAGTTCCGAAACCTAGGAGTTAAAGGGAGTTAAGGGAATTTATCGCTCGCTTCACTCGCTAGGGAAGTTAAAGGACAGTAGTTATTCCCGCGGTAATGGGCATGTTAAGTAGAGACATTCGTCCCATAACTCCCCTTCGCTCGGCCCAAAGGCCGCTTTCATTAAGAAAGAACTTCCCAAGCGAAGCGATAACTTCTTTTAACTTCCGAAACTTCAGTTAGTAATTATTGATGTACAAATATACGAAAAGTTTGTCATATTACCAAAAAATGGATGCCAGAGGACAGTAAAATGTATAAAAAGAAGAACCCCAGAAGCCTGCCGCTGCAAGTTCTGGGGGTTCTGTGAGACTAAAAAGTATATTATTTGATTCCTATAGTCTCCGTTTTATCACTACAATTTTTCTACTTTCATAATGTAATTCTGTGCCTTTTTACCACTAAAGCACTATTAAAATCACTATTTATCAACTTATTTAATCCACTCTTCTGGTGTCTTATTGACTTTTCTGCGTCTCCCGACGAATTGCCTTTTAGCGTTGTTTTGATTACCGAATGCAAAGGTACTCTAAATCTGTTTCATGCAATTGTATTTTCCGTTCATAGATTTGTTTTTTTCGGCAAATCGCTTGTCGAATTTACAATTTCCTGGAAATCCGTGCACAATTTTCGGATTTTGTGCAGTCGA
>JAUNIK010000472.1 GCA_030523505.1 Prevotellaceae bacterium
AGTTTCTCTTTGTAGCGATAGTCGGAGGCATAGCCTTAGTGATAGCGGTAACGGTAGCCATTGCGGTAACTGTAGCGTCCGCCTGTGCTTTCCGTACCGTTGAGGATGAGTGACAGATTCTTGAATCGCTTCTCCTGATAGATGTTCTCCAGTTCGGGAAGCATGGAGCGGTCAAGCAGTCCGGCACGGATAACGAAGAAGGTTCGGTCGGCTACTTTTTCCAGTATTTGGGCATCTGCCACGATGTCAATAGGAGGACAGTCGATAAAGATGAAATCATATTCGCCGCGCAACTGCTCAATCAGTCCTTCCATCCTGCCGTTTTCCAACAGTTCTGTGGGGTTAGGCGGCACCTTGCCGATAGGAAGAATGTGGAAATTCTCATAACGATTATCGTGGGCTATCAATTTTTTCCAGTCATTCGTCATACCGCTCAGATAGTCGCTTAATCCCGTCTCAGGAGAATCGACGTAGGAGGAGGTGGAGCCATGACGGAGGTCGCCGTCAATCACCATCACACGTTTTTGCTTGATGGCAAAACTCATGGCGATGTTCATGGCAAGGAACGACTTGCCGCTGCCGGGATTGAAAGAGGTGATGACAAAGACATTCTGCTCTTTCTGTGCAGCCAACATAAAGTCCATGTTGGAACGCAACACACGGAACGCCTCGTTGATGACATTTCGGTTACCTTCTTTCACCACGATGGCTTTCGTGTTGGGCTTCACCCTGCGGCGGAAAAGCCATTTACGCTTGTAGGAGAAGTATTGCGGAATTTCGCCGATGATGGGCACAGTGAGGCTTTCGAGGTCTTTCCTGCCACGGACTACCGTATTGGTGTTCTCGCGGATAAAGATGATGACTACGGGGATAAGGAACCCCAAGGCGAATGCCACCAACAAGATGTTTTTCTTGACAGGGGCTGTAGGAGCCATGCTTCCGTCGGGCTGTGAGATGATGCGGGTATTGTAGGCGGTGAAGGCCTGCGACAGCTCGTTTTCCTCGCGCTTCTGCAGCAGGTAGAGGTAGAGCGACTCCTTTACCTTCTGCTGACGCTCCACACTGAGCAGGTACTTGGCCTGCTTGGGGTTGGAGGCTATCTGAGAGGTGGCTTGTCCGCCATAGCTCTGCTGGCTTCTGATCTGCGCTTCCAATGCCACCAACTGGTTGTCGATGGACGAGACAAGGGCTTTGCGCATGGCGGCCAACGAGGCGTCCATCTCGACAACCAACGGGTTCTTCACGCTACTCTTCGATACAAGATTGTTACGCTCCAACAACTGGTTGTTGTATTCCGTTATCTGGGAGCCGATATTGGCATTGTCAATGCCCGAATTAGCGGGCAGAAGCTGGAAACGGTTGGTTTCACTGGTCAGATAGTTGCGGATATATCGCGCCATGTAGGTCTGGTTGTTGAGCGACTTGATGGCGGCATTTGCCTCGCTGGCTTGCGCCATGTACATGTTGGCGGCTGCCTGCACATCAGGCAGCAGGTGCTGGCTTTTATAAGAAGATATGTCATTATCCACATTGCCCAACTCGCCCTCAATCACTCCGAGACGCTCGTTGATGAACATACTGGTGCTGACAGCTATCTGGTTCTTGTCTTTCACCCAATTCTCATTATACACGGAAATCAGAGTATTGAGAACTTCTTCGGCACGCTGGATGCTAACATCCTGAAAGGACAGGGAGATGATGTTGGACTTCTCATCGTTCTGTGCCACGGACAAACGGGAAGAGGCATCGCTGACCGCCCCTTTGATTGTGGAACGGATGACCTCTATTTCTGCCTCCTGCCCCTTTCGGTAATGGGCAGTCGCGGTGACAGCCATCTTGCCCAACGGGCTTTGGATGGTGTCGCCCAATTGACCATTCACCTCTCCTTCAACAGGGGTACCGTTCCGGGTTAGGTCGCTGATGGTGTAGTGTCCGTCCTTGCCCAAATGAAGTTGGAAAGCGGCAGACTGGTTGTCGGGGAAGTCAGTGAGGGTAACTGCGACAGGCAGTTGGTCACCGTAGATGGTGTTCTTGTGGAAACGTCCCTCCACAAGATAGTTCATCTCCAAATGGAGCCGGGTCACAACTTCACGCATCAGATCGGGCGACTGGAGTGTCCCCATCTCATTGTTTACATTGGTGTTGGTGGTGAAGATTCCGAAGTCGGCAAAGGATTCCATGTCTGTCGAGGCAGACTTGCCTTTGGAGTCGTCCTTAATGAGGATGGATGCCGAACGGGTATATACAGGCGGAGTGCGCAGGAGGTAGGCCACGGCCACTCCGAGGCAGACCGCTAATGATAGTACGAACCAGTGCCATTTGGCAAGGCACAAGTACAGGAGATCTTGAATACGGACGAAATCCTGCGTGTTCTGGAGCTGGTTTTTCTTTTGTATGGTTGCCATCTTGAAGTTATTTTGCTATAAATACTGCTATGG
>JAUNIK010000473.1 GCA_030523505.1 Prevotellaceae bacterium
TTGCACTTATTGCATTTATTGCATCATAGGTTTGTATCCGCGCGTTGCAAACATATAGACAATAAAAAAGGACTTTAGGTTGTTTCCTAAGGTCCTTTTTCTATGTGGGCTAAATACCTTTTCGTACTTATTTCAGGCTGCCTTCGTTATCGCCATCGCTATCGCTATCTCAATTGCCTTCGCCATCGCTATCGCTTACGTTATCGTCATCGTTCTCCACATCAACGAATGAGTCAAGTTCTTTCTGGATTGTGCGGCGCACAGCGTAGAACTTGATACCATTTATGATTTCCGAGAGTGCGTAGGCCAGCAAAGCGCAGCCGAAGTACATGAATGGTGACGAAGCCACTATGGCAGGGCGAATCAGGATGATCAAACCGAAAAGCAACAGCAGGGTAGGAGGAATCCAGTAGAAATAGCCTACGTTTGGCACTACTGGCTCTGTGCCTTCTTCGAATTCCACATCTTTCAACTGCTCCTTATAGTTCTTGATGTCATTGAGAGTGACTCCCAGCGCCACGAATTCGCCAATAGCAGCAACGACAAATAGTATGGCGATGATATACACGAGATAGTTCATGAATGCCTCTGGCATCATGGCATAGGCAATCATCAGCGAGCCGACGAGAATAGCGGCTAATGCTCTTGTTAATGCAGTGTTTACGATTTTCATAGGTGCAGCGTTTTTAGGGGTTAGTAACTTGGAATAAAAAAACAAGCCTCTCGTTTGAGAGACTTGCTTCGTTGGAGGGTGCCCAGACGGACTCGAACCGTCGACATTCAGAACCACAATCTGACGCTCTAACCAACTGAACTATGGGCACCATTTTAAGCAACCTTCGCAGTAGCTCCGGATTTGCGACTGCAAAGGTACTATATTTATTCGGAATTACCAAACAAATTGCTTATTTTTTTGAGGTAAAGGCTAAAAATAACCTTTTTCTATGCCTCAACACTCCTTATTCTGCTACAGGAGCCTCTGCTGGAGTCTCTGCAGGAGCAGCCTCTGTTGCTGGTGCTGCAGCCTCCTCAGCAGGAGTTGCTGTTGCGCCGAAGCCAGGGGTTGTTGTTGGGTTTGTCTGCTCAGTCTGCTGAGTAGCGCCCTCGAATACGCTCTGCTCAGAAGATGCCTTTGGGGCTGTCCAAGCACAAGCGATGCTGATAAATACCATTGCTCCTGCCAAAATCCAAGTTGTCTTCTCAACAACATCTGTTGTCTTGCGAACGCCGAGAAGGTTGTTCTGTGCAGAGAAGTTTGAAGAAAGGCCACCGCCTTTGCTCTCCTGAATCAGTACGATGCCAATCAAAAGAACGGCAACTAATACGATGATGATAACTAATAATGTGTACATTGTTTTATTGTTTTATTAATATTATTTTTTCTAAGAAACGCATTTGATCTGCAAAGTAAGCACTTTTTTTTGGAAAAAGCAAGTTTAATCGTTGAATTATTTCCAAAGCCTTGTAATAATTGCCTTGTTTTATGTAAATCTTGGCTAATCCCTCGGTAAAATAGTCTTCATTGACCTCATCTTTGTCATTTTCCAGTTCAACCTCGGTGTGAGGTGTGTAGGTGGATTCTTCCTGCAAAACAATCTTTCCGCCTTCGTTGTCGAGGAAGTTGTTGATAAGATCATCGGCGTGCTGCTGGTTGTCATTTGAAACCACCTCCTCGCCTGTGCCATTCTGCTCGTTTTCCTCGTCATAGACCTCCATCAGATATGCCATATAATCGACTGTGGCATCTGTGGCTGTCGGCTGGCGTGTTGACCTCTTTCGTTTTGGTTCTTCCTCGTGTGGCAGTGATTCCAGATAGCCATCGATGAGCGCATCGGTTCGGTCTTGATGCTTATCGACCTTCTTTGGTTCTTTGCTGCCCAACTGATAGTGCTTGGCATCAACAAGATTGAAAAGCACCGTGCGGTCGGTGATGTAGAAAGCCGCCTGGCGCAGTTCCTCGCCGAAGGATGGGTCGTGGAGCAGATACAGATTCTGCAACATCAGGAGGCGTGCTGCCTGATGGTATGGATAGAGAGCCACATAACTGCGAAGGTCATATAGCGTCTCGCGATCCAACTGTTCCGGATGTTGTATGTATATGTTCAAATCCATTCTGCTGCTGTTTTACCAGTTTGCTACTGTTGCATTGAAAATCTGATCGCACAGTTCCTCCACCATCTGTGTCACCAATTCCTCCTGCACGGATGCAAGGCTCTGGGTGGTTTCGTAGGTAGATGTGGCTGTGAACTGGCGTTCGAAATCTTCCTTGTGTTCAACATTATTGGTGAAACGCACATTGACAGTGATAGAAAGTTCGGTCTGTGCTGAGTAGCCCTCGGCTGATACCGACTTGTTTCGCTGGTTGTACTGTGTTATCTCACCCTCAATCTTCAGGTCGCCGTTACGCTTCACCTGTTGCAACTTGG
>JAUNIK010000474.1 GCA_030523505.1 Prevotellaceae bacterium
GAAAGGGGGCTTTGGAATGGAAATAAGAAAGCCTTCAATCAAGTCTATTCCTTACGAGGAATTCAAGGACAATGAGACATTGGAGAAGATCATCGCCGAGTTGAATGAAGGTGGTGTGAATGTGGTTCTCGGTAATCTCGATGCGATGATTAACTGGGGACGTGCTAATTCCCTCTGGTCTCTTACTTTCGCAACTTCTTGTTGTGGTATTGAGTTTATGGCATGCGGTTGTGCTCGCTACGACTTCGCTCGTTTTGGTTTCGAGGTTACTCGTAACTCTCCTCGCCAGGCTGACCTCATCATGTGTGCAGGTACTATTACTCATAAGATGGCTCCTGTTTTGAAGCGTCTCTACGATGAGATGGCTACTCCAAAGTACGTTGTTGCTGTTGGTGGTTGCGCTATCTCGGGTGGACCTTTCAAGAACAGCTATCATGTAGTGAAGGGTATCGACGAGTTCTTGCCAGTGGATGTTTATATCCCAGGCTGTCCTCCACGTCCAGAGGCAATCCTCTATGGTATGATGCAGTTGCAGCGTAAGGTGAAGGTCGAGAAGTTCTTCGGTGGTGCTAACCACAAGGAGAGCGATCCAAACGGAATCGTAGTGAAGGAGATTCCTGGTCTTATCAAGAAAGAGCTCAAGGCTAAAGTTGATGAGGCTATCGCATGTGCAAAGAAGACTGTTGATAACACTATTAAATAAGGAGGAAGCGCGAAATGAAACTTAACAGTACAGTATATTCTTTTAGCGAGTTCAAGCCAGCAATGGTTGAGCTCCACGATGAGAAGCATTTCGACTATCTCGTTACTATCATCGGTGAGGATTTCGGTGAGGAAGGTCTCGGATGTATCTACATCCTTGAGAATACCGACACTCACGAGCGTATCTCTGTAAAGACAATGGCAGAGAAGAAGGGCGAGCACGATGTCATCGAGTCAGTGATGGACCTCTGGAAGGCTGCCGACCTGGCAGAGCGTGAGGTTTACGACTTCTACGGCATCAAGTTCCTCGGTCACCCTCACATGAATCGTCTGTTCCTCCGCGACGACTTCAAAGGTCACCCATTCCGCAAGGACTGGAAGCAGGAGAGCGACGAGTATTCACTCGAGGACGACAAGGAGCTGGGCTACGCTTCGATGTACACTCTCGACAAGAACGGAAATGTTGTTGAGAAGCGCACACCTCTCTTCGGCGAGGATGACTTCGTAATGAACATCGGTCCTCAGCACCCATCAACCCACGGTGTGCTCCGTCTGGAGACAACACTCGACGGTGAGACAGTGAAGCAGATCAACCCACACCTCGGTTATATCCACCGTGGTATCGAGAAGATGTTCGAGGAGATGACATATCCTCAGACATTGGCAATGACCGACCGTTTGAACTACCTCTCGGCAATGATGAACCGTCACGCTATCTGTGGCGTTATCGAGGAGGCTCTCGGTATTGAGCTCAGCGAGCGTATCGAGACTGTCCGCACTATCATGGACGAGTTGCAGCGTATCGATGGTCATCTGCTCTACCTCGGTTGTTATGCACAGGACCTCGGTGCCCTCACAGCATTCCTTATCTGTATGCGTGACCGTGAGTACGTGCTCAACGCAATGGAGGAGACAACAGGTGGTCGCCTCATCCAGAACTACTACCGTATCGGCGGTTTGCAGGAGGATATCGACGAGAACTTCGTTACTAACGTGAAGAACCTCTGTGAGTACCTCAAGCCAAAACTCGTTGAGTACTGCAATGTGTTCGGTGACAATGTCATCACACACCAGCGTCTCGAGGGTGTAGGCGTGTTCACAAAGGAGCAGTGTATCGACTATGGAATCTCAGGTTCTAACGGTCGTGCTTCACAGTGGGCTAACGATATGCGTAAGAACTATCCTTATGGCGTTTACGACAAGGTAGAGTGGGAGCAGGTTGTACTCGACGAGAGCGATGCTCAGGCTCGCTACTATCTCCGCGTGAAGGAGATTGAGCAGTCAATCAAGATCATCGAGCAGTTGATCGACAACATCCCAGAGGGTGAGTACTATATCAAGCAGAAGCCAATCATCAAGTGCCCAGAGGGACAGTGGTATTTCGCTGTTGAGGGTACATCTGGTGAGTTCGGTGTTTACCTCGACTCACGTGGCGACAAGTCTCCATACCGTATGAAGATCCGTCCAATGGCATTGACACTCGTTGGTGCTCTCGACGAGATGCTCCGCGGATTGAAGGTTGCCGACCTCGTGGCAGTAGGTGCTGGTCTTGACTATATCATCCCAGACATCGACCGATAAGGCCCCTCTGATTCCCCCGACGGGGAGCAAGAGATTTCCCTTATATATTTAATAAGGTATATAAAAACTAATTAATAACATTTAAAAAAGTCCTCTGCCTTAAAATGGTATGATAACATCCTTCCGCAAGGGAGGTCGGGT
>JAUNIK010000475.1 GCA_030523505.1 Prevotellaceae bacterium
ATGCGTCGCTCCTGGACACAACTGTTCTATAGCGGGGATAAGAAAATGGCATTGACTCCGTCAAAGAAATTCACCGGATTCCTCACCACAGGAACAACCGTCATCGACGGGATTCTCCTGGGATGGAAGCTCTACCGCAAGTTCAAACGATAACAAGTTATATTATAAGTCACTTAAAAAAACTATCAAGTATGAAGAAATTTTTCATGACGCTCGTTGCATCTGTAATGATGTCACTGAGCGCAAGCGCTTTCACATTCGATGGTATCGACATCACCGGCAATGTGCAGAATGTGATGCGTGAGATTGCAGCAAAGGGTTATGTATTCAACGAGGAGCACAACTGGCTCGAGGGTAGCTGTCAGGGTACTGTCATCAACCTCTCATTCAACCTTACCGATGTCAAGACTGCTGGTAAGATTGGTCAGATGCTCATCAACATCCCTGTAGAGGGTGGTGCTGATGCTGTTGCTACTGCTTTCAAGAATGCCCAGACTATCTTCAATGTCATCTATCACGCTGACAAGGCTGGCAATCCTAACACTTATGTTGCTGACGCTGACGGCACTACAATGCAGCTCACTCAGACTGCTACTGGTCTCCGTCTCACTTACAACACTCCTTTCTACAAGAAGAAGTAAGCGCAACCGTCCGGACGGCTTTTTCCGCCGGTATTATTCTTCGGTGCAAACTGAATAAACATAACCATCACATACCGTGGTGGTTATTTTTTTGTCCTTATGTTCCGCTAGCACATTCTTCATATCACTGCTCACACCTGTTCCCAAGCATTTCAGCAGGGCTTCCTTCTTTGTCCAGAGAATGGTGAACGCCTTGTCGGGATCATCGGTCTGCAGTACAGTCTGCATCTCTTCATCGCTCAGCACTGCCTTCGCCAACGACTCCTTATAACGTCCCAGGCATTCTATGTCGATGCCCACGGGCTTATCGGAAACAACACAAGCGACTGCCTTCTTGCAATGACTGATATTGAAATGAATGTCAGGACGTCCCTTCACCCTCGGCTTCCCATGCTCGCCATACTCAAACTCCAACCCGTCTTCGTTTTCGTTTCTTAAAAAACAAGTCATTCTGTCATTCTGTCTAAAATCAAAAAAATAGTTTTCGTTTTCGTCTTCGTTTTCGTTCAAAACAGCTTCTTTCAAGAGAAGGAACGAAACTACGCATTCCTTCCTCCCCTGGAAATGCTTATACTGCATGGCTTTGTCTCTACGCCATGCTGGCAGAAGGGCGAGTTGGGCGTTTACCTCCTCTTCGGTGATATTGGTGATGTCGAGTATGCGTACTTCTTCCATTGTTTCTTTTCTTTTGGCCAAAGATAGGCATTTTTTCGCTATAATCATCAAAAACCGACGGTTATTTTTTGCTTTCTCCCTTTTTATCGTTATTTTTGTCCTCAATATGAGTACTGTTCTTTACAACGCCCCTGTTTTCGGGCCAATCCATAGTCGCCGTTTGGGTATATCGCTGGGCATCAACCTGATGCCGGCCGACGGCAAAGTGTGCAGCTTCGACTGCATCTATTGCGAGTGTGGTTTCAACAAGGACTTCCGTCCAAAGTCGCCTCGTCCTTCTCGTGAAGAGACCGCCAAGGCTCTCGAAGCGAAACTCATCGAGATGAGTGCCAATGGTGAGCGTCCTGATGTACTTACCTTTGCTGGCAACGGTGAACCGACGGGGCATCCTCATTTCGCAGAGATCATCGACGACACCATCGCCTTGCGCAACAAATACTGTCCTGAGGCGAAGGTTAGTGTGCTCACCAACTCCACCTTCATCCATCGTCCGGAGGTTCATGCGGCATTGATGAAGGTTGATAACAACATCCTGAAACTCGACACCGTCAACCCGCAATATATTAATAAGGTGGACCGTCCCGTTGGTCATTACGATGTCGATGAGATCATCGCGGGCTTGGCTTCTTTTGGTGGTCATGCCATCATTCAGACTATGTTCATGAAGGGCGAGGGTGTTGACAACACCGGTGAGGAGTTTGTGATTCCGTGGCTCGAGGCGTTGAAGGTCATCAAACCGTCGCAGGTCATGATATACACCATCGACCGCGAGACTCCCGACAAGACTCTCCTCAAAGCCACCCACGAGGACCTCGACGCTATCAAGGAAAGAGTACAGGAACTCGGAATACAGTGTTCAGCGAGTTACTAGGAGACCCTCTCCCCTCGCGCTTCGCGCTCTTCCCTTGAATATCTTCGAGCCTCGGCTGCACTCGGGAAATTGAGAATAAATTCTCTTTCCTCTCGTTGGCACGAGCCTTCCCGTTTCGCTTCGCTAGGGCGAGGGCGTTGAAATGCCTTGTCATCTATATATAAAATATGGAAACGATATACTTTTGGCACAAGATAATATTTTATTTCTTTATCAAGAATTAGAGAATTAGAGAA
>JAUNIK010000476.1 GCA_030523505.1 Prevotellaceae bacterium
TTTGTTCAACAGGTATTCCTGCCGTTTTCATAGCTTTGGCTGAAATAAGCAAGGCAGCGCGTTGCTCTTCCAGCTGAGCCGACTGCTCTTCCAACTGAGCGTCTTGCTCTGCAATCCTTTGGTCACGCTTCATAATGGCAGTGTCACGTGTCTCAATGGCAGAGAAATATTCGTCCTCAACGTTCATGTCCTGACGCAACTTGCTGTCTGATGCCGCGGCAAGAAGGCGGTGAAGGATATGCTCCATCTCGGCATCACCACGATATGCATCCCTTATTATCATAGTCGTATTTTAATTAGTCCGGTGCAAAGATAATACAAAAAAATGAATTTGCGAAGAAAACGGGGATTTATTTCTTGTTTTTTAATAATCACCAAACAACACACGATAAGCGAAACCGACATTAACACGAGACCAGCGACAGGTAATCAACACACTTTGACCGGGTCAATGTACCAGTCCCTCTGATTCCTTTAAATAGTGTCAATCACTGTCCTTTCTATCTTGCACGTATGCTGCTTTGTCTTTATCGTAGTTGATGCCGACGAGCAGTATGTCGCCTGTGTATTCGGCAATCTTTGCGGGATATTGCTTGCGCTTTATCTGTTCGATGGCAGTGTCGGCTGTGTGTAACGCAACTGTAGCGACGCTCGGAGTTGAGCGTGGCATTGATAAGTGGTATCAGCGATGTCTTGTCAACATACTCGTGAGTCACGATGTAACGGAACTCACTATTACCTTAATTTATATATGTACCCATAACTTAATGTCTATTGCAGGAGAGGTAAGCCCGCATTTCGCTGCAAAATTACGATTTTTATTTCATATCTCCAAACTTATCGCAGTTTTTATCACTTCTTCCCGATGATTATGTGCTTTACTATCTTACTTTACCACAACTTTTTTGCCACTAACGACGTAAATACCGTGTGGAAGTTTGTCGAGCGATGTGGCTGACATTCTTAATCTTTTTATCGGACATTTTCTGACTTATTTCATTTTTTTTAGGATAAAATTTCGTCAGTTATGGCGAATAACAAATATAAAGGTATGTTTCTCACGCCCTCATTGCGCTCGTATGGCAGAAGACTTGTGCGAAATGAGAGAATTGGGGAATATTTTTCCCTGTAAGATTTCAGGCTTTTTGCATTCATGGTATATCCTGCCTTACATTCAAGTGGAATGACATTCAAGCCCTCTGAAAGCAGGAAGTCAATCTCCGCTTTGGATTGCGATGTCCAGTAATAATTACTCTGTAAACGGTCTATGGTGTTGAGTTCCTGGCATACATACTGCTCTGTGATGGCACCCTTGAATTCCTCAAATATCCTGCTGCCTTCAAGAATCACCTTAGGCGACAGTCCGCTAAGACAACGCAGTAGGCCCACATCAAGCAGGAATACCTTAAACGACTTCAGGTCAGCGTATGCCTTCAATGGCACATCGGGTTTTGTCACGTTGTATGTGCGCAGTATTTCCCCCGCATCACTAAGCCACATCAGCGCATCCTCATATTCGCGCGCTCTTGCACCCTCGCGCACCAGACCATAAATGAACTTCTTGTTTTCCTTGGCGAGTTGAGACGGAATGCTGTCCCATACATATCTTATCTTCTCTACAAGATTCTTTGGTGCATGCTTGGAGAAGTCGTTCTCATAAGCTACAATAATGCCATGCTGCACCTCGTCAACTGCAAAATAGTCCTTTGTCTCAAGCCATTTCTTCACAGCCGACGGCATACCACCAATGATGAGATATTGTTTCATCAGATTGGTGAGACGCGACTCAAATGGTTGGAGCGAGCGTGCTCCTCCCAAGATGTAATCAACCAGCATTTGCTCACCATTGGCACAAAGGAACTCTCGGAATGACATTGGACTCAAGTCGAGGAAATCCACCTTGCCCACGGGAAATGACGTACCTTGATGCAATGCTACTCCCAAGAGAGAGCCGGCGCAGCATATTGCATATTCAGGAGCCTCTTCGGCGAAGTATTTCAGACTTGTCAGTGCCCTTGGCATTTCCTGTACTTCATCGAAGATAATTAGTGTGTTGTTTGCTTGAATGCGTTTGCCGTGATATACCGACAGTTGGTTAATGATGTCCTCGGGATTAATCGTTCCGCTGAAAACGCTTTCGAGCGAGTCAATCTGTTCAAAGTTGACATAACACACATCCTTGAAGCATAATCTGCCAAACTCCTTGAGCAGCCAGGTCTTTCCCACCTGTCTTGCCCCTCGCAATATCAGAGGCTTTCTGTCTGCCTTTTTTTGCCATTTTTTCAGTTCTTCTAATAGTAGTCTTTCCATATAATTTGTAATTTGGGTGCAAAATTACTGAAAATAAACGGAATAGCAAAGAAATATCACATTTTTAGCATGACTTTTAATGTATTTTATCACATTTTTAGCACGACTT
>JAUNIK010000477.1 GCA_030523505.1 Prevotellaceae bacterium
TTGACGAGAAGAACTACTGTCTGCGTGGCACTCGTCGAGGAAACAAATACCAACTTGGCGATGCTGTCCGCATAAAGGTTGTCAAGGAAAACCTCGAAAAGAAACAACTCGACTTTATCCTTGTGGATTAATAATCTAAACAACATAAAACCATATCTCCTGGAGATGTGGTTTTATGTTTGATATAAATTTTTTTTCTGTTCAAGCATTTATATACTTAAGAATTATTATTGCTTGAACGGGAAAAAAATGCAAATACTTCAAATACATCTTTATTTTCTATTGTTTAATTACAAAATGAAAGTGATTATATTAATATCTCTTACATATTGTAATATTATATATTTATAAAATTACTTTATGTTAAATAAAGCGGTAAATATTTTTGCATTTTGAAAGCAATTTTCTATTTTTGCATAAAATTTTGATAAATAGCCGGCGATTTTGTTTCAATTGCGAACAGAATCGTTGTGTTTTATGATTAAAAGAGAAAATAATATTATAAGAAAAAGGAGATTGTTATGAAGGAACTTTTGTCTGCTCGTGAAGCAGTAAACGAATGGATGGAGAGATTTGGTGTAAGGTTTGGAGTATACAAAAATGGTGTGTTCAACGAGCAGTTGTTCCCATTTGATGCAATTCCACGTCAGATATCAGCCGAAGAGTGGATAATGCTTGAGGCCGGACTTGTTCAGAGAGTGAAGGCCCTCAATGCCTTTCTCTATGATATATATCATGATAAGAAAATTGTGAAGGATGGTGTTGTTCCGAAGGAATTCACCTACGAAAGTAAGGGCTATATGCCAGAATGCGAAGGTATTACTCCATCCAAGGATGTTTATGCTCACATTGCCGGAATAGACCTTGTGCAGGCAAAGGACGGTCGTTGGCTGATACTTGAAGACAACCTCCGAATTCCTTCAGGAGCCAGTTATCCGATGATTGCAAGAACCGTTACGAGAAAGGCGTCTCCGCAGACATTCCGCGATCATCTTGTTGAAGACAATCGTAATTACGGCGATCTCCTGCGCGAGATGATGGATTATATAAATGATGGTAGAGGACTCAATGTTATCCTTACCCCTGGACGTTATAATTCAGCCTTTTTCGAGCATTCTTATCTTGCCGAGAAAACCGGTTCTACACTTGCCTTTCCAGGCGATTTGATTGTGGAAGATGGAAAGGTTTATTATCGTGGAATGAGTGGTAAGACTCGCGTTGGTGCAATATATCGCCGTGTGAGTGATGAATACCTTGACCCTCTGGCCTTTGAGCCATCATCGCTTCTCGGTGTACCAAATCTCTTGGAGGCTTACAGAGCAGGAAATGTGGGTGTAATAAATGCCTTGGGAAATGGTGTTGCCGATGACAAGGGAATTTATTATTTTGTGCCAAAGATGGTTGAGTATTATCTTCACGAGACACCAATCCTGCAGAATGCTCCTACGTATCTGCCATTCTTCAAGGAGGATTTCGACTATATCCTTGCAAACATCGAAAAGTTGGTTATCAAGGATGTGGCTGAGGCTGGTGGATATGGTGTGATGTTCGGAAGGGATATGACACCAGAACGTATTGAGGAAGTAAGAAAACTCATCATAGAAGATCCTCGTCGCTGGATTGCACAGGAGGTTGTTGACTTCATTGATCTTGATATTATTGACGAGACGGGCCATCCTTCTCCTCGCAAATGCGACCTGCGTGCATTTGTCATTACGGGTAAGGAAACAAAGGTGTGGAAGTCGGGATTGACCCGTTTCAGCCGTCAGCCAGACTCGTTTGTTGTCAACAGCAGTCAAGGAGGTGGATTCAAGGATACATGGGTAATGAGCAAATAAGGAGATTGAAAAAAATGGAAAAGATTATAAGTGCCACAATGGCAAACAACCTTTTTTGGTTGGGAAGATATGTAGAGAGAGGTTATCTGTTGCTTCATCTTATGCGCAGAGCCTATGATGAAGTGATAGACGTACCGGTTGGCGAGAAGCCTTATAGTGACTTTTTGACAAAACTGAATGGTTTCTCATGCAGTGAGTTCGAGACAAGTTACCAGATGATGCAGCAGATTTATGATGCAGGCAATCCTACTTCTCTTCGTGCTGTTATAGAACGAATGATGGACAATGCCATAGTGCTTCGACCGGAAATCTATTCGGAGTCGTTCAGTTATGTAGAGATGTGTCGCGACAAAATCAGGAAGGAAGCTGAGAACCAGAATATGAACATTACCGACCTGCAACCTATCACTGACTGGCTTCTCGCCTTCTGGGGAAGTGTGGGAGAGCGTCTTCATGGTAGAGTGTTTTTCCTTCTGCAGATAGGAAGATTGGTTGAGCGAATGGATGTGTGTCTGCGATTCGACTATAAGCGTTATCGTATAGAAGAAACGTGGGCATCACTCCTTATA
>JAUNIK010000478.1 GCA_030523505.1 Prevotellaceae bacterium
GTCGTATCGAGACTGGTGTTATCCACGTAGGTGATGAGGTTGAGCTCCTCGGTCTCGGTGAGGATAAGAAGTCAGTTGTTACTGGTGTTGAGATGTTCCGTAAGCTCCTCGATGAGGGTCAGGCTGGTGATAACGTAGGTCTCCTCCTCCGTGGTATCGATAAGAACGAGGTTAAGCGTGGTATGGTTCTCTGCAAGCCAGGTCAGATCAAGCCATTCAAGCGTTTCAAGGCTTCTATCTATGTATTGAAGAAGGAAGAGGGTGGTCGTCACACTCCATTCGGTAACAAGTATCGTCCACAGTTCTACCTCCGTACAATGGACTGTACAGGTGAGATCTCTCTCCCAGAGGGTGTAGAAATGGTAATGCCTGGTGATAACGTTGAGATTACTGTAGAGCTCATCTACGCTGTTGCTCTCAACCAGGGTCTCCGTTTCGCTATCCGTGAGGGTGGTCGTACAGTAGGTTCAGGCCAGATCACAGAGGTTTACGAGGACTAATCCTTAGTACCCCAAACATTCTGAAGTTTTAAAAATCAGATACCGTTCCCGTCGTCAAGGCGGCGGGAACATCCTACGAGAGTCCTCCAATGGTAGGAGAGCGGTCTCCAAAACCGTCAATGTGGGTTCGATTCCTGCCTCTCGTGCTAAATACAAGATAATATGTTTAAGAAGATAACTAACTATTGCAAAGCTTGTTATGACGAGCTTATGCATAAGACTACTTGGCCAACACGTAGCCAGTTGACACACAGTGCGGTGGTTGTATTATCTGCTTCCCTTGTCATCGCATTGGTAGTGTTCTGCATGGATTCTGTGTTCAAGTTCGCCATGAGTATGGTTTATCCAAATTAATCAAGGAGATGGCTGTATCAGGAAAGAATTGGTATGTTTTTCGGGCCGTCAGTGGAAAAGAAGCTAAGGTGAAAGAATACATCGAAGCTGAAATGAAACTCGACCCGATGCTTGCTTCGCATGTTTTTGAGGTATTATTACCTACAGAAAAACATGCTTCTTTGCGTAATGGTAAGCGTGTAGAAAAAGAGAAGCTTCGTCTTCCTGGCTATGTGTTTATCAATGCAGACCTGAGCGGCGAGGTTGCGCATACACTGCG
This sequence comes from Prevotellaceae bacterium, assembly GCA_030523505.1. GTDB lineage: Bacteria > Bacteroidota > Bacteroidia > Bacteroidales > Bacteroidaceae > Prevotella. The sequence continues at coordinate 1,114 of JAUNIK010000478.1, forward strand.
TTTTACCCCGAATGTTCTCGGTATCCTTGGTGGATTGGACAACCCTACACCTGTTCCACAGGCTGAGATTAACAGAATGCTCGGCACTGCTGAAGAGACTATTCTCCAGCCAGAGGTTGAGATTCCATATCTCCTTGAGGAAACAGTAAAGGTGACAGATGGTCCTTTCAGTGGCTTCAGTGGTATCATCAAAGAGATTAACTCTGAGACCAAGAAGCTGAAGGTCATGGTTAAGATCTTCGGACGTGAAACTCCGTTAGAGCTTAGTTTTATGCAAGTTGAGAAGGAGGCTTAGTTTCGTTACGGAGACAAGCACCTCTCTAAAAATTAAATTTTAAATATTCAAAAAAATGGCTAAAGAAGTTGCTGGTTTAATCAAATTGCAGATTAAGGGCGGCGCTGCGAATCCTTCACCTCCGGTAGGACCTGCACTTGGTTCTAAGGGTATCAACATCATGGGATTCTGCAAGGAATTTAACGCCCGTACCCAGGATAAGGCTGGAAAGATTCTTCCTGTTGTTATCACTTACTATACCGACAAGTCATTCGACTTCATCATCAAGACCCCACCTGCAGCTGTTCAGCTCAAGGAGGTTGCGAAGATCAAGAGCGGTTCATCAGCACCTAATCGTCAGAAGGTTGCAACTGTAACCTGGGATCAGATTAAGACTATCGCTGAGGACAAGATGCCAGACCTCAACTGCTTCACAATTGAGAGCGCTATGCGTCTTATTGCTGGTACAGCAAGAAGTATGGGTATCACAGTACAAGGGGAGTTCCCTGGTAAATAATTTAAACTTCAATTAAAAAAATGAGTAAACTGACAAAAAATCAAAAATCAGTAGCTGATAAGGTTGAAGCAGGGAAAGCATACTCTTTGAAGGAAGCATCAGAGTTGGTAAAGGAAATTACTACTACCAAGTTCGAGGCTTCTGTTGATATCGACGTACGCTTAGGTGTTGACCCACGTAAGGCTAACCAGATGGTTCGTGGCGTGGTTTCTCTCCCTAACGGTACCGGTAAGGTTACACGCGTTCTCGCTCTCTGTACACCTGATCAGGAAGCTGCCGCAAAGGAAGCTGGTGCTGATTATGTTGGTCTTGACGAGTATATCGATAAGATCAAAGGCGGTTGGACAGATGTTGATGTTATCATCACTATGCCTTCTTGCATGGGTAAGATTGGACCTCTCGGCCGTGTACTCGGTCCTCGTGGTTTGATGCCAAACCCAAAGAGTGGCACTGTTACTATGGATGTTGCTAAGGCAGTAAAGGAAGTTAAGCAGGG
>JAUNIK010000479.1 GCA_030523505.1 Prevotellaceae bacterium
TCGATGGGTGTGAAGTCGATGTGTATGTTGAGTTCCGTTGCCTTAAACAGCAGCTCCTTCATCACCTGTCCCGACAGTTTCTCGCTTATTCTGAATAAGATGCCAAGTGAGAGAGTGCTGTGTATGTCAGCCTGTCCGATGTCGAGAATCTTTGCGTCGTATTTTGCGAGTATCTCCGTAACCGAAGCCGTCACGCCCGGTCTGTCCTGTCCTGCGATACCCACGAGAATCTGTTCTTCCTTTTCCATGATTGTTCAAAAAAAATTAAAAAAGTGAGGCTAAAAGATGTATCTCTTACCTCACTACCAGCAATAATTTAATAATGTTTCAGTGGAGCTGGAGGGAGTCGAACCCTCGTCCACACAGGGAAACCATACGCTTTCTACATGCTTATTCCTGCCTTCGGTTTTCGAGCTTACAGCAAGACCAGGACCACCAACTGAAGCCTTATCCTCTAAAATTTCATCCCCGGCACGAGGCTGCCAGAGACTATTCCCGATTTACCTGCACCGCTTGGCCAACCCGATTCGGAACAACATCCGGTTGAGCGATGTCTCGTCCTGTCACCTTGTGACTGGATAAAGCCAGTAATCTACTGTACTTCGATTAGGCAGCGAGAGCGTAGTTGTTTTCGCCAATTAATTTTTTGTCCACTATGATTATGGAGTTAGCCGACGAGACTCCGCATGCTTACGTACCATTTCTGCCCGCTGTCAAATCCAAACAGCCCCATAACGATACTGTAATCTGGGTGCAAAGTTACACATTTTCTGCTTATCCTCCAAATTTTTCCCCGTTTTTTTCACATAAATATTTGGCGAATCAAATTTTTTTCCTTAACTTTGCGCCTGTTTGCGGGCTAATCACTCCTGCATCATGCTTGAATCCATGGGTACATACATCAACAAAGGCAACAATGCTTTTCGCGACATCGTGAGCCACGAGTATATCGACAAGACATCGCTGATACCATTAATCAACGCCACTCTCAACTCCGAGAACCGCTATAGTTGCGTTACCCGCTGCCGACGCTTCGGAAAGTCGATGGCGGCTAAGATGCTGTGCGCATATTACGACAAGTCGTGCGACTCGCGAGAGTTGTTTGTGGGGTTGAAAGTAGAGCAGGACAAGTCGTTTGAGACATATCTCAACCGATATTGTGTGATTTATCTTGACGTGACCTCATTTACCGCCCGACCCGAACTCAGGGTAAACATCGTACGTAATATCCAGGATAAAATAATAAAAGAACTGAGGGATGAATTTCCAGACGTAAAGTATGATGAGGGTTTCGACCTTATGGATACCCTTGCCGCCATTCACCAAGCCACGGGCGAAAAGTTCTTTTTCATCATCGACGAGTGGGATGCCATCTGCCGTGAGTTTCCCGACCGTCAGAAGATGAAGGGCGACCCCGCATCGGTATCTCCTACCATTATGGACGAATATGTCATGCTGCTCCGCCGTTTATTCAAGACACAAGACTCCGACGAGGTTTTCGCAGGGGCTTATCTCACCGGCATCCTTCCCATTAAGAGATACAATACCGAGTCGGCACTGAACAATTTCTGCGAATATTCGATGATTGACCCAGCGTATCTTGCCCCATGCTATGGATTTACAGAGGATGAGGTTCGCGCATTGGCTAATCAGCACAATGCATCAATGGACAATCTAAAGATGTGGTTCGACGGATACACCATCGGTTCTGAGAAATCCATCTACAATCCTTATTCAGTGATGAGATCCCTGCAACGCGGTATATGCCGCAGCTATTGGACGACCACCGGGGCATACGACTCGGTAATCACTTATATACAGATGAACTTCGACGGACTGAAGGACGACATCATACGTATGCTTGCGGGGGAGCATGTGTATGTAGACACAACCGAGTTTCTCAACGATATGCACATCGTTAGAAGCAAGAACGACGTACTCACCGCATTGATACATCTCGGCTACCTTGCCTACGACTTTGAATCACAAGAATGCTACATTCCCAACAAGGAGGTGGCTGACGAAATGAATAATGCCATAAAGGCCACGTCGTGGGATGCTATAGCCAAAACAATAACTGATTCAAAGAATCTTATCAACTCCACCATATCATGCAACGAGCAGGCCGTGGAACGCGCTATCGACCTGGCTCACGACGAAAACACCAGCATTCTCTCCTACAACGACGAAAACTCACTTGCCTGTGTGCTCTCCTTGGCATATATATGGGCAAAAAACGAGTATGTCATTCATCGAGAGTATGCTACAGGCAAGGGATATGCAGATCTTGTGATGATTCCCCGTCGCAATGTCAACAAACCAGCCCTTGTCATAGAACTTAAATACAATCATTCTGCCAACACTGCAATAGAGCAGATAAAGCGCA
>JAUNIK010000480.1 GCA_030523505.1 Prevotellaceae bacterium
GATGCCAAGAACAAGATGAATAACGAAAAAGCGAAGCTTTTGGCTGTACATTTTTCATTAAATAATAAATTAATCACACAGGTTTTTACGGATGAGCCGAAAAAGCCCGAGAGCACAAACTCTCGGGCTGGAGGATTCTAGAGGATTGAAGAGGACACTATAGGACTAGCGAGGCTTACTTCCAACCTCTCCCCCTCGGGGGAGTTGGAGGGGGGCTTCTTATATCAATTCCACTGATCGCTTGAGGAACTCATTGAGGGCTTGGCCCTTGAGCATGCCGTTCTGAAGAAGGGCGATGTCGATGAGCTGATGAACAACCTTGTTGTCCTTGGCATAGTCGGCAATGACTGCATTGCGCTTCTCCTCTTCTGCCTGTACCTTTGAACGGGTGTCGGAGAGGTCGTCCTTCTCTGCCTGGGTTATCTCATCCCACTTCTTGCCACTCTGGCTCTGCTGGAGGGCCTGCTCACGAGCCTTCAAACCACGGAGCTCTGCGAGGATTGGTTTCAGGGCTTCGGCTGTTGCCTCTGTTGACTCACCGAGAACGCGCTTCACGAGGTCGTGGTCGGCATTGAGCACGAGGTTGAAGGTGTCAGGCATCTCACCGTAGAAGGCCATGCCCTGCTGATAGCGGCTCATCTCTTTCATACGACGCATATACTCGCTCTGGGTGATGATGATTGGCATTGAGTCCTTGCCGAGGCTCTGCACCTCTACCTGGAACTCGGTCTTGTCGAGATGTGGCACCTGTGACTTGAACACCTGTGACAGATTGGCAGACTCGTCGGCTGTCAGTTCGTTCTGAGGTGTGTCATTCTTTGGAATGAGACGGTCGATGATGTCAGCATCAACACGAGCAAAACGGCTCTTTTCGAACTTCTGCTCGAACATCGACACGCATGGCACATCGAGATCGCCGTCGAAGAGGAGCACTGAATAGCCCTTGGCGCGTGCTGCCTCGATATAGGTGTACTGCTCTTCCTTGTCGGTGGCATAGAGATACACGAGGGTTGAGTCCTTGTCCTCCTGAGTGCTCTTGATGAGTTCACGATACTCGTCGTAGGTGAAGTACTTACCGTCGATATCCTTCAACAGAGCGAAGTTCTTTGCCTTGTCATAGAAATCCTCCTGCGACAGCATACCGTAGTGGATGAAGAGTTTGAGGTCGTCCCATTTCTCCTCGAAATCCTTGCGGTTCTCGTTGAAGAGAGCCTTCAAGCGGTCGGCAACCTTCTTTGTGATATATGTAGAGATCTTCTTCACGTTGGCATCGCTCTGCAGATAAGAACGGCTCACGTTGAGAGGAATGTCCGGAGAATCGATGACACCATGGAGCAGTGTAAGGAACTCAGGTACGATACCCTCCACCTGGTCGGTTACGAACACCTGGTTGCAGTACAACTGTATCTTGTTGCGCTGGAGTTCGAGGTTCGACTTCACACGTGGGAAATAGAGCACACCAGTGAGGTTGAATGGGAAATCGACATTGAGGTGGATCCAGAACAAAGGTTCGTCGCTCATTGGATAGAGAGCACGGTAGAAGCCCTTGTAGTCCTCGTCCTTGAGGGTTGAAGGGGTCTTTGTCCAGAGAGGGTCAACGGTGTTGATGATGTTGTCCTGATCGGTTTCAACCATCTTGTCGTCCTTCCACTCAGTCTCCTTGCCGAATGCCACTGGCACTACCATGAACTTGCTGTATTTCTGGAGGAGGTCGCCAATCTTGTTCTTGTCGAGGAACTCCTTGCAGTCGTCGGCGATATGGAGGATGATGTCGGTACCGCGCTCAGCACGCTCTGCTGGTTCGAGTTCATACTCAGGCGAACCGTCACAGCTCCAACGCTGAGCCTCAGCGTCGTCCTTGTAAGAGCGGGTGATGATTTCCACACGGTCGGAAACCATGAACGAAGAGTAGAAGCCCAGACCGAAATGGCCGATGATGGCATTGGCGTTGTCCTTATACTTCTCGAGGAAGTCGGTGACGCCAGAGAATGCAATCTGGTTGATATACTTGTCGATTTCCTCGGCAGTCATACCAAGACCATGGTCGGAGATGGTGATAGTTTTTGCTGCCTCGTCGAGGGTGACACGCACTGTCAGGTCGCCAAGTTCGCCCTTGAAGTCGCCACGCTCAGCAAGAGTCTTGATCTTCTGAGTAGCATCGACTGCGTTAGAAACCATCTCACGGAGGAAAATCTCGTGATCACTGTAGAGGAATTTCTTGATTACAGGAAAAATGTTTTCGGTGGTTACACCAATATTACCTTTTGCCATAGTATTTATTGTTTTAAATCTTTATTCAAATTTACATGAATTTTAGCGGGACCAATAATGGCCCCGAAAGGAACAATGCAAAAGGCGTGCCAAAGGAAGTGAAGAGAGAAGAGAG
>JAUNIK010000481.1 GCA_030523505.1 Prevotellaceae bacterium
TGGTGAAAAAGTATTTAGCAATGGCTCTTATGGTTGGAGCAACAATCAGTGTCAACGCACAGAGCATCACAGAGAAGTATCAGCGTTTTCTGACCGATCCTTACGGATATGTGGCTTATCGCACTGATGGAAACATCAAGGTGGACGGTGTGCTCGACGAGAAGGACTGGGAGAAAGCTGCATGGACAGAAGATTTCGTGGATATCAGCGGTGAGGGATTCCCAACACCTCGCTTCAAGACTAACGCGAAGATTATGTGGGACGACAAGTACCTCTATATCGGTGCCTACCTGAACGAACCAAACATCTGGGGCGATATCACTCAGCACGATGCAGTGGTGTACTACAACCCTGACTTCGAGGTGTTCATCGATCCAGACGGTGATGGACAGAACTATTTCGAGATTGAGACCAACGCCATCGGTACACTCTTCGAACTCTTCGTGCAGAAACCATACCGTGCTCAGACCCGTGCTTTCGTGACATTCTCTTGGGACACTCCGGGACTGAAGCTCGACACCCATCACTATGGTACCCTCAACGATGCACGCGACACCGATAAGGCATGGAGCGTGGAGATGGCAATACCTCGTGAGGCCATTGCTGCTGAGTTCGACAACTATCTCAAAGCCGGCAACTATCTCCGCTTGGGATTCTCACGCGTAGAATGGCAGACAGAGATTGCTCCTGACGGAACATCAAGTCGCAAGAAGGATGCAGAGGGCAAGTACCTGCCTGAGGACAACTGGACATGGCCAGCAACAGGACAGATTGCTATGCACATGCCAGAACGTTGGGGATACCTCTACCTCTCGGACAAGAAGGTAGGCGAGGGTAGTGAGCAGTTCCAGTTGCCAGCAACACGCAACGAGGAGAAACTCCTCTGGGCGATGTTCTACGAGCAGGAACAGCAGAAGTCGAAGAACGGCAAGTACCTCGCAAAGGTGAAGGACTTCAAGTTCACTGCTGCCGAGAAGGCCCTCATCCCAGAGGGTGCTACCATCACCATCGAGACAACAGCCAACAAGTACGAGATTACTATCAACAAAGCCGACGGTACATCGGTAAGCATCGATGAAAACGGCTGGCTGCTCAGAAGATAAGTCTTGAGCGATAGCGATGGCGATAGCGATAACCGAATAATAACAAAACCTATAACAATGAAGAAATTACTATTAGTAGTGTGTGCTGTATTGGCTATTATTGCCTGCACACAGAAGAATGATGCTCCAACAGTGAAAGCCTATGCATGGAGCGGTTGGGACGAAGAGCACGTATCTGCCGACAGTCTCAAGGCACAGTTTGAGAATTGGAAGAGCCATGGTATCATCGGTGTTTGTATGAACTGCGGCATGGACCTCGAGAAGACAGCACGCTGTGCAGCCATCGCCCATGAGGTTGGTCTCGAATATCACGCTTGGGCACCATCAATGCTCCAGGGTGGCAAGGATTCTACATGGTACACCGTGAACCGTTTCGGTAAGTCGGCTTATAATAAGGAAGACCGCGCGTATGTGGAGTACTACCAGACCGTTGACCCACACAACCCAGAGGTAATCCAGTTTATGGTTGACGCCTACACAAAGCTCGCTGCAGTGCCAAACGTAGATTATGTACAGTTCGACTATATCCGTTATGCTGACTACATCCTCTCAGAGGGATTGTGGGAAAAATATGACACCATCATCCACCACCAGTGGCGCGATGCAGAAGGCAATGTTCACGGTTACCCAGGTGCTGACTACTGTTACTGCGATGCTTGCTGTGCAGACTTCAAGGAGAAGAGCGGTATCGACATCAAGGCAAAACTCGCAGAAGGTGTTGACCCAGAGACAATCACAGAGTGGACACAGTTCCGTTGCGACAATGTCACCAACCTCGTAAACACTGTCTGCAAGGCTGTACACGAGAAGGGCGGCAAACTCTCGGCTGACGTGTTCCCTGGTCCAAAGAGCTACGCAGAGAAGATGGTTCGCCAGCAGTGGAACAAGTGGGATGTTGATGCATTCTTCCCAATGAACTACAACGATTTCTACCTCAAGCCAGCTGCTTGGGTAGGTGAGATTACAAAGGAAGAGGTAGAGAGCACCGACAAGCCAATCTTCAGTGGATTGTTCATCTGCCGTGAATGGGAGAAGAAGGTATCAATCGAAGACCCAGAAGGTTCGGGCCTTATCCCATCGGAAATCGGTGAGGCTGTGAAGGGTGCCATGGATGCAGGAGCTGCAGGTATCTGTATCTTCACTCCAAACGATATGACCGATGCTCACTGGGCAGAGTTTGAAAAGGCTATAGGTCGCCCCTAACCCCTCGCCTTCGGCTCTTCCCTTTCCCCGCTCGGGGCAAGGGAGTGAAATGCCTTGGAGGACGGCAAATAAATC
>JAUNIK010000482.1 GCA_030523505.1 Prevotellaceae bacterium
GGGTTTCACCGACCAGGAGCGTGAGAAGATGACCACCCTCTTAGCGAGCGGTTTTACCGATACTTTCCGCCACTTCTACCCCACCCTGGAAAATCAGTACTCTTGGTGGAGCTATCGCATGGGCGCCCGTGCCAAGAACATCGGTTGGCGTATTGACTATTTCCTAGTCAGCAACCGGCTCATGGACAAGGTCGAGTCGGCCACCATCCATCAGGATATCATGGGCAGCGACCATTGCCCCGTGGAAATAACAATTAAGGGATGAGCTATAAATTGATGGTACCTGTGGAAATAGTGTGAAACCGAGAACGAAACGAACGAAACGAACTTATTATATTACTGTTCGCAAATAGATGATTAGCCTATCTCAGTTCGTTTCGTTCGTTTCGTTCTCGGTTTCAAATTATTCTACAGATCCAGAGAAGGGAATAGCGAATCTTTGATTCTCTAAATCTTCACCATTGTGGCTCCATAGCCATACTCACGGAAACTGGCATCCTGCCAAGTACATTCCTTGTAGCGATATTTCAGTTCCTGAAGCAGACTCTTGCGCAAGACACCTTCGCCCTTGCCATGGATGAAGACGATCTTGGTGCCCTTCTTGCCCTTGTTCTCATCCATCACACGGCGAAACTCCTTCATCTGCACCAGTAGCATGTCGCCGTTGCTAAGACCTGCCAAGTCATCCACCAGTTGCTCTATGTGCAAGTCCACCTCGATCACTTCAGGCTTCTGGTTGGGCTTACTTACAGAGTGATCCTTGCGCTTGTCCTCTGCCTTTACACGAGCTGGCTGACTCTCCGCCTTATTGGGCTTCTTGAGGATGGCTTCCTGTATCTCCTCTGCCTCCACAAACACCTGCTTGATGGCTTTGTCGTCGCGTACCACATCCATCAGCAGGCAAGGTTCGTTGAAGAACATGTTGGGCTGGAAGAGATGGAGCTTGTAGAACTTCACGGTATCCAGGCGAAGCTGTACGCTGTAGGCGGGCTTGATGGCAAAAGTCTTCTCGCGCTTATAGGCGATGGCCTGCACACAGAGATGCTCCATGTCAGAGAGATGGCTTCTGTCAAACTCCTCCACGAAGAGCTTCGTATTGGGTTCCAGCGTGCTCTGGAAACGGGCTTTCCAGTTGGCCCCTTCTGCACTCATCAGAGTAAGGTCGAGGAAGTAGTTGCTATCGTTGATGAGGTAGCACTCGAAGCTGGTGCTTGAGAGTTCCTTCACCTCCACTGGCAGGAAGGCAAGATAGAGGTTGATGAGTTCTCCGCCTCTTCTCTCCTGCGGCTTGGCCTTGAAGGTCACGGGTCGGTCTGACGGATCGTAGTCTTCCTCGAGTATGGTCTTGGCACCCAAGGTCTGTGTTTCAGTACCATTGCCTGTTGCCATACCCTCGTTGATGAGGCTACCGACACTCTTCACCGTACTTCCTTTCTCCACGGGCTTCTTTGTCGCGCCAAAGGAAGTGTGCGTGCCGGTATTTACCTTCGACATATCATAGTTGTCTTCTGCTACCAGCACTACATCTTTGATGAGCATGGGGATGTCAAATCCATCTTCATCCTCCACCAGCACGATGTCCTTTCCTTGAAATCCACTCACGATTCCGCCACCCACTTCGCTGAGGAATCGCACCTTATCTCCTATTTTCATCTTCAATTGTTATTAATTCTAATGCAAAGTAACACATTTTTCGCGAGAAATTCGTAACTTCGCACCATATATTTGTTCTTTGGAGCCGGAAGAACTCTTCCTCCAAGGATTTTTATGTCCAACATTTGACGATAACAAACATCCATGTATACCGATCCCAAGCAAATACGCATAGAGGACTACGACTACCCACTGCCTGACCATCGCATCGCCAAGTTCCCCTTGGCTGAGCGCGATAGTAGCAAACTGCTCGTCTACCGACACGGGGAAGTTCAGGAAGACATCTTCCACCATCTTCCCAGTTACTTGCCCCAGGGCGCACTGATGGTGTTCAACAACACCCGCGTCATTCAAGCCCGCCTGCATTTCCACAAAGACACGGGTGCACTCATCGAGGTATTTCTCCTCGAACCTGCTTTCCCCGAGGAGTATCAGGAGAACTTCGCCTCCCGTGAGAAGTGCACTTGGCACTGCCTGGTGGGCAACTCCAAGAAGTGGAAGAACGGGGCGCTCACTCACGAGCTGGAGGTTGGTGGCAAGACCATACACCTTTCAGCAGAGCGCATCGGAACCAGCGGAACCAGCCAGGAGATACTCTTCGAGTGGGACGGCGAGGTGACCTGGGCTGAGATCCTCGATGTCATGGGCGAACTGCCCATCCCTCCCTACCTCAACCGTGAGACAGAGGAGAGCGACAAGCAGACCTACCAGACCGTCT
>JAUNIK010000483.1 GCA_030523505.1 Prevotellaceae bacterium
TATTCCTCTTTTTGTTTGTGAGTACCCGGAGCGGGGGTCGAACCCGCACGGCCGTAATGGCCAAGGGATTTTAAGTCCCTCGTGTCTACCGATTCCACCATCTGGGCAACCATCGGACAAAGTTGCTTTCGCTTTTTGCGGGTGCAAAGATAATGTTTTTTGTGCGGATTTCCAAAAAATCCTGTCATTATTTTCTATAAAATATGTTTTGCAACATGTTTGTGACATATTTTGTGACATGAAATTGGTGAATTCAGGATAATTTTGTAAATTTGCACCCAATACGGACTTTACGAATTGAGCCTATGATCCCAAACATGGCTCAGGCATTAAACACATCAATGAAAAACAAAATCATCATCTATCAGGCGCTGGTAAGATTGTTTGGTAATGGCAATACTTCGCGCATCAAGAATGGAACTATTGAGCAGAACGGTTGTGGCAAGATGAGCGACTTCTCAGAGATCGCTCTTCGCAGCATCAAACAGCTTGGATGTAATTATATATGGTACACAGGTCTGCTACAGCAGGCATCGGCTACTGATTATTCTCAGTATGGCATCCCTAAGCAGAATCCACAGGTCTTGAAGGGTGTGGCTGGCTCGCCATACGCTATCTCTGACTATTATAGCGTGAGCTGTGACTTGGCCGATGATCCAGATCGCAGGATGGAGGAGTTCGATGAGTTGGTCGATCGTACCCATCGTGTCGGCCTTAAGATGATCATTGACTTTGTGCCAAATCATGTGGCTCGATACTATAAGAGCGTAACCAAGCCTGCGGGTGTGAGTGATTTGGGTGAATATGATATCACAGAACATCACTTCAATCCTCAGAACAATTTCTATTATTGCGGTGAGGCATTGCACCTTAATAATATAGTTAGGAGTGAGGAGATAGAAGTGGGCAATGCTTATACCGAGAATCCTGCTCGTGCCACCGGTAATGATGTCTTCAACGCTTGGCCAGGGCGTAATGGCTGGTATGAGACCGTGAAACTCAACTATGGCGTGGACTACTGTGGCGGTGGTCGCTATTGCTTCGACCCGATTCCTAATACTTGGCTCAAGATGCGCGATATCTTGATATATTGGGCAAAACGTGGTGTGGATGGCTTCCGTTGCGATATGGCTTTTATGGTGCCTGTAGATTTCTGGCATTGGGTCATTCCTCAGGTGAAGGAGGTGAATAAGAATATCCTTTTCATTGCAGAGATTTATGAGCCAGCGCTTTATCATAGCTATATCGAGTATGGCGGTTTTGACTATCTCTATGATAAAGTGGGTCTTTATGATACTTTACGTGCTGTGGTAGAGTGCCGAGAGAGTGCCAGCGCCATCACCAGTGTTTGGCAAGGCCTCAATGGCGTTCAGGAGCACATGCTCAACTTCCTTGAGAATCATGATGAGCAGCGACTTGCCAGCGATTTCTTTGCAGGAGACCCAATCAAAGGACGTCCAGCCTTGGTAGTCAGCGCCTTAATGAATACTTGTCCATTCATGAATTACTTCGGCCAGGAACTCGGCGAAAGAGGCATGGATGAGGAAGGCTACAGTGGACGAGATGGCCGAACTACCATCTTCGACTACTGGAATGTAGAGACCGTCAACCTCTGGCGTGGAAAGACTGCAGAGTGGAGACGTCATCGTCTGCCTAAGCAGATGCGTGACTTGCGCGAATATTATACGAAGGTGTTTGAGCTAGCAAATAGTTCTGAGGCCCTTCGCGATGGTGCTTTCTATGATTTGACCTATTGCAACTACAATAATCCGGGTTATGACATCCACAGAACCTTTAGTTTCTTGCGTCATACACGTAATGAAGTGTGTCTGGTGGTGGCAAACTTCCAGAGTGTGGATGTTGAGGTAAGCGTCAACATCCCACAGGAAGCCTGGGATTATGTGGGCATCAAACCTAAGCGCAGGCATATCACCAACCTCATGACTGGGGAGTGGGATTATGTGAATCATGATACTACCAAGCCGATGGTGGTGAAGGTGCCGGCTCAGGATGCTGTCGTCTTGCGACTTTGTGGCAAGGAAGCTGCCAAAAAATAAGAATTTTAGTAAAGACCACGAAACAGACGAAACGTACGAATTAAGTTTAGTGAGTTTAGTGCAATTCGTGGTTGAGAATACAGAACAGGGAATTTACAGGAATTGAAGGAAATTATTTCTTTATAATTCTAATAAATTCCTTGTTTTATATTATATCTGCAACCTATTCCTTTAATTCTATTGAATTCCTTGTTTTTTATTACCCAATATTATTCTTTTTTGCCATAAAAAGTTCACCCTATTGAAATAAACCTTATCTTTGCGCCATAATATATATAAATAAGGTAGAAATGAATAACAATTTTCTT
>JAUNIK010000484.1 GCA_030523505.1 Prevotellaceae bacterium
ATTATAACTAGTTAAAACAGCTCTCTCCATGCTCATAGATGTCAAGACCTTCTTCCTCTATTCTCTTATCTACTCTCAGACCAGCTATCTTCTTGATTCCGAAGAACAGTATCACACCGGCTATGGCAGCCCAGGCGTCGATGGCAAGAACACCAAGACACTGTGCTCCGAAGAAGCCCCATCCGCCATCATAGAGGGCACCACCGTCGAGGGCGAACAAACCGGTCATCAAGGTACCGAGAATACCGCAGACACCATGTACAGAGCTTGCGCCGACAGGGTCGTCGATGTGAAGTTTGGTGTCGATAAACTCGATAGAGAATACCAGAACTATACCAGCCACAAGACCGATGATGGAAGCTCCGAGAGGACTAACGAGGTCGCAACCGGCTGTGATGGCTACCAATCCGGCAAGTACACCGTTGAGGGTGAGCGAGAACGAAGGTTTGCCATACTTTATCCAAGATGTGAACATCGTACCGATACCACCGGCAGCAGCGGCAAGGTTTGTTGTAAGGAACACGTGTGAGATGGCAATACGGTTAACCTCACCTGAAGCGGCAAGCTGAGAACCGGGGTTGAAACCGAACCATCCGAACCAGAGTATGAACACACCGAGTGCGGCTGCCATGAGGTTGTGACCGGGAATGGCGCGGCTCTTGCCGTCCTTGCCATACTTGCCAACACGTGGACCAAGAGCTATGGCACCCACGAGAGCCAACACACCACCAACAGAGTGAACGATGGCCGAACCGGCAAAGTCATGGAATGTGGCGCCAAAGGTGGTCATCATAAATGAGGTTTTGTCGCCATTCATCAGCCATCCGCCACCCCATGTCCAATGACCGGAGATAGGATATATCAGCAATGAGATGAACACTGAATAGATGCAATACATCGAGAACTTGGTGCGCTCAGCCATGGCACCCGACACGATGGTGGCAGCCGTTGCACAGAACACTGTCTGGAAAATCAGGAATCCCTCTACCGGCAGATCGCTCTCATAAAACGAGATGTCGCCGAAATGGGGCATACCGATGAAGCCCTCACCATTGCTTCCGAACATAAATCCGAAACCAATGAGCCAGAACAGTATGGAACCGAAGCAGAAGTCAACGAAGTTCTTGAACAGGATGTTCGCCGTGTTCTTGCTACGGGTAAAACCAGCCTCACAAAGTGCAAAGCCTGGCTGCATGAAGAATACCAGCATTGCTGCAAGCAGCATCCATACGGTATCTACAGAAAGTGACAAATCTGCCACAGGGTCTGTTGCTAAAAATATGTTCGTCATAATTGTTTCCTTTTATGTGTTTATATGTGTTGTAATTATCCCTCTTGCCTTGCACAACGCCTAACTTACGAGTGTCATGTGTCTGTGTTGTGTATATATATAAATAATGTGTTGGTCAATATAATTATCGAGACGCGTGCAGGCAATAACTTTTTTCTCCCTTATTTTTCCTGCTCAGCATTGTAAAGAGCGATGTCGCCCCTTTCGGCTGTTCTGATGCGAATGGCATCCTCAATAGGAATGACGAATATTCTTCCGTCGCCCACTTCACCAGTCCGGGCAGCCTGCTGTATGGCAGTCAGCGTCTTCTCGACATTCTTGTCACGTACCACTACATTAATCAAGACTCTCTCAATACAACTCGTGTCGTACATAACGCCACGGTAAATCCTGGCCTGTCGCATCTTGCCCTCACCTCTTACATCATAATAAGAGAACCACTCGATGTCGGCGGCAAGCAATGCTTCCTTTACATCCTCGAATTTCGTCTTACGGATGATAGCTTCAATCTTTTTCATCTTATCTCTCCTTTTTTAAATTAATAATGACATTTTGTTATCTTTCGGGTGCAAAATTACTACATTTTGTCAGCATACACAAGCATTTTCCTGCAAAACGATATTCATTTTATTCTTTTCTTAGCATTTTAGTAATTCCAACAACTCATTGCTTATAATTTGAAAGAATAAATATGCGATTTGATTACAAATTGATATTTCACTGATAATTCTTGGATAAATTGCCCCAAAAACACTTGTATGATATTACATTTTGTTGTAACTTTGCAGCGGAATTAGAACAAAAGTATAACAAAACAACAAAATATATATCAATATGACAACAAACATAAAGTTCACCAAGATGCACGGTGCCGGTAATGATTATATATATGTAAATACATTATTATATAATATACCAGACCCAACGAAGGCATCCATTGCATGGAGTGCTCCGCACACAGGCATTGGCAGTGACGGTTTGGTGTTGATTGACAAGGCGAAAATGCCAGAAGCCGACTTTTCGATGAGGATATTCAACGCCGATGGGTCTGAAGCCATGATGTGTG
>JAUNIK010000019.1:0-7359 GCA_030523505.1 Prevotellaceae bacterium
TCATCATGAACTGCCTGGTTGTCAGCATTATCGTGAAATCGTGAGGTTTTGAGTTACTTGCGTGAGAGTCTATGTAGATAGGAGTATCTCTTTGGAGTTTGTTTAATTTGCCGCAAGAACCTTTTATATCACTAAATGGTAGTTTCGTTAAAAACCAAAGAATTCTGGATCAGGTCCATGACCAGCAAGGGCGTTCATTATAGCCGTTTCTTCGTCGTAGGATGATTTGACTATTGACTTCCTTCTAGATATATTTAATTCTCTTTGAAGTTTGTGCACAGCTTTAAGATATATCAAATCAAGTTCATCTATAATTTTCATAAAGCTGATCATCACTATAACAGGCTCGTTATTAGGACACTGAAGGACAACTTTATTTGCCAATGATATTTGGCGTTGCTTATCGGTTTTAAAATCAATTATGAACACAATTCTTTTAGAATCAGTTTCTGGTATTATACAATTATTTCCAGTTATACAATTGAAACTACAAGAATTTAATGTTTTGCGTAATTCTGTAATTTCCGGAGTTTCATTATGACTAATATCATAAGGAATCCAAACCACCACTTCATGTTCTGGTTGTAAGTTCTTTCGAAAACTAAATATTGATTTAGCTATTGTTTTGAATTTCATAGACTCAAAATATTGGGTGTTCTCAGTAGTTACCAAGCCATTACATAAGCTAATTTCGGACAATTGACGAGATAAATATGATTCATTGGAAGATATATTCCAATACCATTGCACATAATACGGTTTGTTGTCCTTCAATAAACCATCACTTTTTAAGCGAGTTTGAAGAAATCTAACATCAGGAAAGCCTTCCATATTATATGCAATTGGTATAAAGTTCCTTTTCACGTTTTTATACTCAACGAACATAGACGAGCTAAGACTAATAACGACCTTATACGAAATTTCGTTTTGTTCTTTTATCCATTCATCTTTCTTTGAAGGTTCGTCGATTTCATAAATCAAGTTCCCATACAAATCAAATACGCATAATTTACTTTTTTCATTGCAAAGTCTTTTGATATATACTTTTGAGTCTTTTATACTTTGAAGCCTACCCATTAACTTTGTATCTTGATCGTGAGTTATCTCAAAAGTTCCTATACACGTCCTATTATCATTTGGCATAGTGGAATGAATTATCAATGTGTGCGATTCTGGCCGTTCCCACGCGTCCCTAATTTGTATGACAAGATCATCTCCATTTGCGACACAATCAATAATACCGTTAAAATCCCAATGTACAAATGGATATGTCCTACAAATAGGAATTTCAAAATCCAGCGAGCAACGTTCTTCCCCATTAAGAGAGATTATCTCTTTATTGTCAAAATCCACAATAACAGTTCTTTGCCCCCTTTTCCATATTAATGAATTTCCAGAGCAATGGGTAGATGTAAAATCTCTGAAATTATAAAGTGTCAATAGGTTTTCACCATATTCGTCCAAATTGTCATTAAATGATATATGGTCGTTATATATTATATAGTCATCATATATACCTATTATCTTAGTTGCTATACTGCAAAATTCATCCTCAGACTTTTTGATGAATTTTGCAGGCTTCTGCAGTACGGGAATAAAGAAGTCTTTATCTGAATAATCAGGAATTTCTGTTTGTTGGCAATAACTGCCATTCATTAATTTGATGTATGTATCTTTTGACATGTTAATTTATTATTTGTGTTCCTATCTGCTATTTGCGATTTGAGCGACGACGTGATGGTTGCTTTTTCGTTGTAGGTTTAGTTGGACCTTGATAAGGTGCTGTCTTGCTACAACCAAAATCGAAGATTAACATTAAAATATAGAGTGGTAGAAAGAAGAATACTATTAGTGGCAGAGTATCTGTCCAGCGAGGCATGCGGTCATTCTCCAGTGGTGTCAGAACTATCGACTTATGGATTTCGTTTATAGGGTGGCAGATGCTGTCCTTCGCGTAACTATAGCCTAATGCCGACCAATAATAGTCATCCTTTTCAGGATATATTCGCCGAAAGAGGTGGTTGCTGGTTGTCGGTGACATGTTGTCACACATTACATTAAATTGTGTATAGAATTTATTCCACACATCAGGTCGGGTTAGTTTAGAGGGCCAAGGAAGTTTTGAAACACTTCTGCTATACATATATTCCTGAGCATAGAATACAGAGTCGTGACCACAGAATGGTGCTACATAATAGCCTTTGTAAGAATGTTCAGTTGCCGTGCCACGTGACGTGGAATAACTGTCGGCTTTGATGTCCTGACCAGAACGAGCAGTATCTATGGCAAGTGGTGACTCGAAGTAGAAATATTCCGCTTCGTTGAAGGTTAGTCCATCAAGTGTTTGGGAGTATTGTACCTTCGCATGGGCATGATGCTCCATCTCATTTAATGCACAAATGAAAATAAATGAGAAGAGCATAATGAAACCATGACATGCCCACCGAGGATCACCGCGTTCTGTCGATGGCACTTTTTTAATAATGAGTATGTAGCGTCGAAGAACAAGAGAATTGTATAATGCCGCAATGCCCACTAGACACATAAAGAATTTCGACGAGAGTCCTAACAAGTTGCGGATTTCGTATAGCACTACGGCTTCCACAACCGAAAGCGCTATAGAAATGCTGACGATAGCAAATATTGATTTCCATATTGCCGGCCAGCAATGGTTACGAGGGTTATATCTGTACTTCTTCGGAAGCTTCATCTTTCATCAATATGAATCTAAGTGCAAAATTACAACTTTTTATTTAAATGAAAGTTATTTCCTTATTTATTTTTTCAATAATGTATAATAGGCTATATTGCGCGCTTGGACGAAGGTCTGGGCGCGTTGTTTTTGGGTTGTGGGGGAGGAGGATGTGACGAAAAATATGGAAATTCTACAATTTTACGATTTTCTCGGGAAGAATGAGGGGTGTTAGGGAAAAAATGCGTAACTTTACCGTCAGATAAATAAATGTACTTAAAATAAGTAAGGTGACAAATGAAAAAGATTCTATTGTTAATCGCAGCACTGGCAGTTACAACATTCTGCCAGGCACAGATAGAAAAGAATGTAATACTGCGCGTTTCACGAGGTGAGATTACCTATGTGCAACCGGTGGAAAAGAAAGAAACTGTGGGAAGAGTTATCGGTTCGATTATCAAAGGAGCCATCGGTTTGGAATCGGAGCCTCATCCTGAATTTGCGGATAATGTTCGCACTGCAATCTCGGGTGCTATCGGTAGAGCACGCCGCTTGGTTGTTACCGACAGCCAGTTCCTCGAGGGAGAGGTGGCCCCTGACGAACCAGCATTCATATTCGACGGATCTATTGGTTCTATTTCTTGTGCTTCGCGTAGTGTGGAGACCACCGATGACAAGGGCCGCAAGCACACCCACATGGAGTATCGCGGTGTTGTGACAGTGACCATCAACATTAAGGATGTTCATACCGACCAGATTGTGAAAACGGTGAACTTCAACGGTAGTGAGTATGACTATAATTGGATTGAGTCGCCAGAGAAGGCCATTGGCAATGCCATAATCCGTATGGAGAATTATATCACCAACGATCTGAACCTCTCTTGGCCTCTATATGCTTCAATCATCGAAGGTAACTCGGTGAAGAAGGACAAGCAGAAGGAAGTGTATATCGACCTTGGCGAGATGAACGGAGCCTTCAAGGGCATGACTTTCAATGTGTACACAGTGAAGGTTGTTGCCGGTCGTGAGGCAAAGCGCGAGATTGGTCGCCTGAAGATAACCGAGGTTATGGGCGATGATGTAAGTCTCTGCAAGGTGACCAAGGGTGGTATTGACATCAAGAATGCTCTTGATGCCGGTGCCGAGCTGCTCATTACATCGACAAATTAATTTTTAAATCCTATATCATCGTATTTATAATATGTCAGTGCCGGTTTTAATGCCTGCACTGACATATTTGTAGTTTATTACGGCACTTTTCTTTCATTTTGTTCTTTAATATGAATAATTATAGCTATATTTGCAACCAGATTGGCAGATGTGGCAGTTTCAAGGTCATTGAAATTGGCATTTCGCGCATAAAAAGGATAACAATTAAAGGATAACATCGCGGGCTTCTTTCTGATGCGGGAGTCTTGCACAGACTGCTCGATAGAGCAAAACAAACGAAATGAAACATTTGATTATTCTGGCTGATGGTAGTGCTGACTGGCCTTGCCCTTCACTCGGAGGCAAGACACTATTTCAGTATGCCAACACCCCAAACATCGACCGTCTGACCCGTATGGGCCGCACAGGTATGCTACAGACTGTGGCATGGGGGTTCCATCCAGGCAGTGAGGTTGCCAACAGTACAATCCTCGGTTACGACCAGCACAAGGTGTATCAAGGAAGAGGCGTGCTCGAGGCAGCAAGTATCGGTTATGAGATGCAGCCAGGCGATATGGCTATGCGCTGCAACTTGATAAACATTGACGGCGACATTCTAAAAAACCATTCAGCAGGTCATATCTCGACCGAGGATGCAGCCGAACTCATTGATTTCCTCAACGAGAATCTTGCTACCGACAAGATTCATTTCCATGTAGGAGTGCAGTATCGCCATGTGCTTATCATCAATGGTGGCGACAGCCGTATCAGTTGCACACCGCCACATGATGTGCCACTACGCCCTTGGCGTCCGCTCATCGTGAAAGCGGAAGTGCCGGAAGCACAAGCCACGGCTGATATGCTGAACGGATTGATCTGCAAGTCGCAGAAGATCCTTCCGCAGCATCCTATCAACAAGGCGCGTGCAGAACAAGGCAAGGATATGGCAAACAGTATCTGGCCTTGGAGTCCTGGCTATCGCCCAGAGATGAAACCCCTTGCCGAAGAGTATCCACAGATAAAGAGCGGTTCGGTGATTACGGCCGTAGATCTTATACGAGGTATCGGTCGTTATGCCGGATTGAAGGTTATTGATGTGGAAGGTGCAACAGGCCTCTTCGACACCAACTACGAAGGCAAAGCCCAGGCGGCAATCAATGCCCTGAAGGACGATGACTTTGTGTATCTGCATATCGAAGCACCAGATGAGGCCGGTCATGAGGGAGATATCCCTTTGAAACTCCGCACGATAGAGGATATCGACAAGAAAGTTGTCGGTCCTATCCTTGATGCAGTGAAAGATTGGGATGAACCAGTGGCAATAGCATTCCTTCCAGACCATCCAACACCTTGCGCGCATCGCACGCACACGAGCGATCCCGTACCTTTTATAATATATAAGCCAGGCGTTGAAGCCGACAGCGTGGAGGTCTTCAACGAGGAAAGCTGCAAGGCAGGAGCATACGGAGTGATGGACGGCATTAGTTTCTTACCAGAATTCTTAAAATAACATGAGATATTACAGTACAAGCGGCCAGGCGCCGATAGCAACATTGGAAAAAGCTGTTGTCAAGGGATTGGCAGAGGATAAGGGATTGTATATGCCCGACCATCTGAATCCATTGCCACAGGAGTTTTATGACAACATCGAGAATATGACCTTCCATGAGATAGCCTGTGCGGTAGCAGGGGCTTTCTTCGGTGAGGATATTCCGCAGGAAGATATCAACCGTATCGTGTGCGACACACTCGCATTCGATGTACCAGCTGTGAAGGTGACCGATGACATCTATTCATTGGAACTTTTCCACGGTCCTACCCTCGCCTTCAAGGATGTGGGTGCCCGTTTCATGGCCCGTCTGTTGCAGTATTTCCTGAAAAAGAACAATAATGGAGATGAGGTGAATGTGCTTGTTGCCACATCCGGCGATACCGGTTCGGCTGTTGCTAACGGATTCCTCGGTGTTGACGGCATTCATGTGTATGTGCTCTATCCTAAAGGAAAGGTAAGTCCTATCCAGGAGTGCCAGTTTACCACCCTTGGACAGAACATCACCGCTATTGAGGTGGATGGTGTTTTCGATGACTGTCAGGCACTCGTGAAGAATGCCTTCATGGACGAGGAACTCAATGCAGCGATGAAGTTGACATCAGCCAACTCTATCAATGTGGCGCGATTCCTCCCACAGTCGTTCTACTATTTCTATGCCTATGCACAGCTGAAGAAGTTAGGCAAGGCCGATAATATGGTGGTTTGCGTCCCTTCGGGCAACTTCGGTAATATCTGTTCGGCACTTTTCGGCAAGAAAATGGGTCTTCCTATCAAGCGATTCATTGCTGCCAACAACGCCAATGATATCTTCTTCAAGTATCTTCAGACTGGCGAGTACGAGCCAAAGGCGTCAGTACAGACCATTGCAAACGCTATGGATGTAGGTGCTCCTTCGAATTTCGCCCGTATATACGACCTTTACGGCAAGTCGCATGAGGCAATTTGTGCCGATATCAGTGGTGCTACATATTCCGACGAGCAGATTGCCGAGGCTATGAAGGCATGCTTCAAGGAGACAGGCTATGTGTGCGATCCTCATGGAGCCTGCGGCTATCAGGCATTGAAGGAAGGATTGAAGGACGGTGAGACCGGTGTATTCCTCGAGACAGCCCATCCTGCGAAGTTCAAGAGTGTTGTTGATGGCATCCTTGAAAGCGACATCGAGATACCTGCAAAACTCCAGGCGTTCATGCAGGGTACAAAGCAGAGCGTTGAAATGGCAAATGATTTCGAGGCGTTCAAGCAGTTCCTGATGAAATAAAGTTTTTTATAAACAAACATAAAAAAGACCGCAAAGGATTGATTTCCCTTGCGGTCTTCTTTTTACCCTCCATTGAAAGGAGGGCAGGGGATGGACTCTTTCTTATGCGTCCTTCTGACGAGTACCCATACGAGCCTCAACAACATTGACAACATAGTCTCCGAGCTTCTCGCATTCGTTGATGATATCCATATACATTGTTCCTACAGCGTAGGTGTAAACATGGTTGTTGACATCGTTGATGTTTTGATTCTTCAACTGGGTGCGATAGTTGTTGATTTCGTTCTCGATATTGAATGAGCGGTTTACATCGAGCATAGCCTTGCGACCTGTGAGCATGATGTTCATCTGTGTGAGAGCATCGTTCACGAGGTTGAACATCTGCTGGATGTGACTCTCCTGCTTCTCGTTGAAGTTCTCTGGGCTCTGCTTGCGGCGGCTGAGAGTACGAGCGAGGTTGTAGCAAGAGTCGCCGATAGACTCGATTTCACTGATCTCACGGAGCATAGCACGGATCTTAGCCTTGGTCTCATCAGAGAGGTGGTTGTCGCTGACCTCATCGAGATAGTTGGCAATCTCAATCTCCATGTTGTCGGAAATGCCCTCATACTTCTCGATGCGAGAGAAGAGCTTAACGAACTTGTCATCGTCCTTCTCGTTTACGAGGTCGAGGATCATGCCGAACATACGCTGAGTGCGCTCACC
>JAUNIK010000019.1:7369-14643 GCA_030523505.1 Prevotellaceae bacterium
GAAGAGCTGGATCTCCTTACGAGCATTGAGGACAGAAAGCTCAGGTGTGGCAAGGATACCACCAGAGATAAACTTGAGCTTGCCTTCTTCCTCTTCTTCCTCGCCCTTAGCATTCTTCTTACCACTGATAACTGTGCATGCAATCTTCTCGATAACTGGAACGAACCAGATGAGGATAGCAGTGTTGATGATATTGAAACCAGTGTGGAATGTAGCAAGGATGAATGGCAAAAGGAGTGAGTTTGCTGCGAGAGCCTCAGGAGTAGCATCTGCGCCAGTAGGATAGCCCCAGAGGTTGCATACTGCATTGATGAATGGCTTGAATACGATGAGCATCCAAACAACACCGAAGCAGTTGAAGAACAAGTGGGCGAAAGCAGCGCGACGAGCTGGAGTGTTGGCTGTGAGGGCAGCAATGTTAGATGTGATGGTGGTACCGATGTTCTCACCCATTACGAGTGCGATACCGAGGTAGATTGGCAATACACCAGTACCGCAGAGTGTCATGGTGATAGCCATGATGGCAGCAGAACTCTGAACACAGAATGTAAGAACACCACCGATGAAGAGGAACAACAGATATGAGCCGTAATTGTCGCCGAAGCTTGAGAAGAAGTTCATTACGGCAGGATACTGAGTGAAATCGATTGAAGAACCGGTAGCCTTCAAAGTACCAAGACCTAAGAGGAGGAAGCTGACACCGAAGAGGAAGTCGCCCACAATCTTACGCTTCTTAGAGTAAATAAGGAGAATACCGATGAAGAATGCCGGCCAGACAAAGTCTGTGATGTTGAATGAGAAACCTGCCGACATGATCCAAGCCGTGAATGTAGTACCGATGTTGGCACCCATAATGATTGAGATGGCTTGTGCGAGGGTAAGCAGACCAGCGTTGACGAACGAAACCGTCATGACGGTGGTAGCAGTAGAACTCTGAACAGAAGCGGTTACGAATGCACCAGTAACTGTTCCGATGAAACGATTTTTAGTCATTGCCTGAAGCACATGACGCAACTGTGGACCGGCCATCTTCTGGAGGCTCTCACTCATTGACTTCATACCATACATGAGCAGAGCCAATGAACCGATGAGTTTGAAGAGGGTCCAAACTGTAATTTGACTTTCCATACCTATTTTTTAATTGTGTAAATCCAAACCAAATATCCTATTTTATAGGAGAGATTAATGCATGATTCTGCATTTGGGTACAAAGATAACAATTATTTTGTTAATAATTGATATTTATTATAAAAAATGCAAGATTTCGCAAAAACTTTCTTATTTAACATCTTTTCGGGCTTGATATTTGCTTGTTGGCAAAAAATTGTATATCTTTGTAAACTGAAATAATAGTGCCCGAAGTTTCGCAATCGGCGGAATGGATAGGGAGATTAACGCATTCAACTATAGGAAGAGAAAATGGAAAATTTTAGTTTAGGATTAATGTTGATGTGCATTGGTATGGTGACAGTGTTCGCTATACTTCTTATAATCATCAATCTAAGCAAGCTTTTGATACGATTGGTCAACAGGTTTGCTCCGGAAGAGATTGCCAAAACTCCAGCAGTTTCAGCATCACAGAGTGTTGATGCCCTTACTATGGACATTATCCGTGCCGCAGTAGCTCAGGTTACTGGTGGTAAGGGACAGGTGGCAAGCGTTGAGAAGGTATAGCCCTTTTCAAAAATAATGAGAGATTTAAATACATTCACGATTAAGAATCCAAGAAATAATGGCAAAAGAAGTTAAATTCAGTTTGGTCTTCCGCGATATGTGGCAGAGTGCCGGTAAATACCAGCCTCGCGTTGACCAGTTGTTGGATGTGGCACCATCAATCATCAAGATGGGGTGCTTTGACCGAGTAGAAACCAACGGTGGCGGTTTTGAACAAGTGAACTTGCTCTATGGCGAGAACCCTAATATAGCAGTTCGCGAGTGGACAAAGCCATTCCATGCAGCTGGAATCCAGACACACATGCTCGACCGTGCCTTGAACGGATTGCGCATGAGCCCATGTCCAAAGGACCTGCGCAAGCTCTTCTATAAGGTGAAGAAAGCGCAGGGAACTGATATCACACGTATTTTCTGCGGTCTGAACGACCCACGAAATGTGATTCCTTCAATCCAGTATGCCAAGGCTGCCGGAATGATTGCGCAGGCTTCGCTCTGTATCACATATTCACCAATCCATAGTGTCGACTATTATGTTGACCTTGCAAAGCAGTTCATCGATGCTGGCGCTGACGAGATATGCTTGAAGGACATGGCAGGTATCGGTCGTCCGGTATCGCTCGGACAGATTGTAAAGGGCATCAAGGACTATAAGGAGGATATCACCATCCAGTATCACTCACACGCCGGTCCTGGTTTCTCGATGGCGTCAATCCTCGAGGTTTGCAAGAACGGTTGCGACTATGTAGATACTGCCGTAGCTCCATTGTCATGGGGTACAGGCCATGCTGACATCATCGCAGTACAGGAAATGCTCAAAGATGCAGGTTTCAAGGTGAAGGACATCAATATGGAGGCTTACATGGAAGTGAGAAGTAAGGTACAGGCAATGATGGATGACTTCCTTGGCTATTACTGTCCAGCTCTCAACCGTATCGATAACTCACTGCTCATCAAGCCTGGTCTTCCTGGCGGTATGATGGGTTCACTCATGACCGACCTTGAGGATAACCTCAAATCGCTCAACAAGTGGAAGCAGAAGAACAACCAGCCAGAATTGACAACCGACCAGTTGTTGGTAAAACTCTTTGATGAGGTAGCTTATGTATGGCCAAAGGTGGGATACCCAACCCTTGTGACACCATTCTCACAATATGTGAAGAACCTCGCCCTGATGAATGTCATCCAGATGGAGAAGGGCAAGGAGCGCTGGACAATGATTGCCGACACAATCTGGGATATGATTCTCGGCAAGGCTGGTCAGTTGCCTGGTCCTGTTGACCCTATCTTCAAGGAGATGGCACAGGCAGAAGGACGCGAGTTCCTCCAGAACGATCCACAGGAGAACTATCCAGACAGTCTTGACGACTATCGCTATAAGATGAGCCAGAAAGGCTGGCCACTTGGCGAAGACGATGAGGAACTCTTTGAATATGCTATGCACCCATCACAGTATGAGGCATTCAAGAGTGGAAAGGCAAAGGACGATTTCGAGCAGGATCTTGCCCGCCGTAAGGAAGAGAAACTTATGCCAAAGGCAACACAGAAGCCAGAGAGCATCATGGTGACTGTGAATGGTCAGAGTTATAAGGTGAATATCGCCTACGACATTCAGGTGAAGGATCCAGAAACAGTGACATCCGCAGCTATGGGAGTGATGGGCGGTAAGGAACTCACAGCTCCACTCGAGGGAAAATTCTTCCTCGTGAACGGTGCTGGTGAGACACCAAAGAAGGTAGGTGACAAGGTAGAGGTAGGAGATGTAGTCTGCTACATCGAGGCAATGAAGACCTACAATGCCATCAAGACCGACGTCGCAGGTGTCATAACATCAATAGGTTTCAAGCCTGGCGATTCTGTCTATGAGGACGATGTGTTAATGACAATTGGATAGGGTGATCTTACCGAGAAAAAAGTAATTAGGATTTTTCACTTTTCACTTTTCGTTTAGAATGGAAATATTGTATAAACTATGGGATATGACCGCTTTTTCGCAGACTGGCGGAGATTGGTCGTTCCTACTGATGATAGCCATTGCTTGTGTGCTGCTCTATCTTGGCATTGTCAAGAAGTATGAGCCACTGCTTCTCATACCAATAGGCTTTGGTGTGTTGCTTGCCAACTTCCCTGGTGGTGGTATGGAGGTGACACAGGCAAGTTCGGATGGAATGGTAACTCTGGCAAATGGTACACAGGAGAATATCTGGGATATGCCGTTGCATAAAATCGCGCATGAGATGGGACTGATGAATTTCATCTACTATCTCTGCATCAAGACAGGTTTCATCCCACCTATTATATTTATGGGCGTGGGTGCGCTGACGGATTTCGGTCCGATGTTGCGCAACCTTCGTCTGAGTGTGTTTGGAGCAGGCGCTCAGTTCGGTATCTTTGCTGTTCTTCTTGCCTCGCTCGCCTTTGGCTTTACTCCACAGGAGGCCGCATCATTGGGAATTATCGGTGGTGCAGATGGACCAACTGCTATCTTTACAACTATTAAGTTGGCACCTCATCTGCTTGGTCCAATCGCCATTGCGGCATATTCGTATATGGCACTCGTACCGGTTATCATTCCTCTTGTAGTGAGGTTGCTCTGCTCAGAGAAGGAACTTCGCATCAATATGAAGGAGCAGGATAAGGCATATCCAAACAAGACTGAGATAAAGAACATGAAGGTATTGAAGATTCTCTTCCCTATCACCGTTACAATCGTTGTGGCATTACTCGTGCCAACAGCTGTATCGCTTGTGGGAATGCTGATGTTCGGTAACCTTATCAAGGAGTTGGGCTCAATGACAAGTCGTCTGTTTGAGACAGCATCAAACGCTATCATGAACACAGCGACAATCTTCCTTGGACTCTCTGTTGGAGCAACAATGACTTCAGAGGCATTCCTTAACTGGCAGACAATCGGTATCGTTCTTGGTGGATTCCTTGCTTTCGCCCTTTCTATCTCAGCGGGTATCTGCATGGTGAAGATCTTCAACCTCTTCGCTACAAAGAAGGTGAATCCGCTTGTTGGTGCAACAGGCCTTTCTGCTGTGCCAATGGCATCGCGTGTTGCTAACGACATCGCCACAAAGTACGACCCAAAGAACCATGTACTCAACTACTGTATGGCTTCTAATATCTCAGGAGTCATCGGTTCGGCAGTAGCAGCCGGCGTGCTGATTTCGTTCTTGCAATAGTCCCACTTTGGCTCTCCCAAAGGGAGGGAAGCCTCACCCCTAGGGGAGGAGCGTATAATGCTTTGGATAGAATAAAAAAACGACCGCAATACAAATTGATGTATAGCGGTCGTTAATTTTATGTACTAATAAAGTCCCTCATCTTAGGAGCTATCGTGGCTCTATGTCACATCAAAAAGCGAACCTCCGATGAACTCTCTCAGCAGTGATGTGCGAGGAATCTGCTCGGTGTCGATAGGAGCAAAGCAGTAGAGGAACTGCAACAGTTGCTGGGCTGCCTCATATTCAGGGGCTTCCTTCGGAACCTTTTCCAATACAATCTCTGCTTTTGGACGCAAAGCCGCAAGTTCATATATCATTGATGTGTCGATAAGAGCATCAGCCTCGTCCTTGAATGGGAGTATCCATTTCTTTTCACCTGCCCTTACTGATGGCCAACCGGCAATAGTGTATTCGGCTGACTTTCCGCGAGTCTGGTAATCGCGACTGATACGACGGAGAAGTCTATTGGCAGTCGTAGGAATCCAGTGCTCGCCATCGAGCGAGATGGGACTCATTGGAGCTGCAAAGATCTTGAACTTGTTCTCGGCAGGAATCTGCTCGGTCAGGAGAGGGTTCAGCGCATGGATACCTTCAATGACAAGAATCATATCCTTTGTGAGAGTCAGTTTCTCACCATTATATTCCCGTTCACCTTTGGTGAAATTATATGTTGGCAGTGCCACTTCCTTACCGGCGAGAATGTTCTCGAGGTCCTCGTTGAACTGCTTGAGATCCATTGAATAGATACTCTCAAAGTCAGGATTGCCATTCTCATCGAGTGGGGTGTCAGTGCGATTCACAAACCAATTGTCCAAGGACAATGCGACAGGATGCTTTCTGCAAGCCATCAGTTGGATGCAGAGGCGTTTGCTTGTGGATGTTTTGCCACTGGAAGACGGACCCGCAATGAGCACAATCTTCGCTTTTTCCAGACTTGCAATCTTCTCTGCGATGTGGCCGAGTTCTTTCTCTTGTAATGCTTCGCATACAAGAATCATATCACCAGCATGCCCTTCCTTTATCATCCTGTTGATGAAAGGAATGGTGTGCATGTTACGCTCCTCAACGGTAGCGTAGTCGTGAAGGGTATATAAATCAGGCATTTCAGATGTGTTTTATACTTTGTCGCCGTAGCACAAGTCACCACAGTCGCCAAGTCCAGGAACGATGTATTTGCGCTCGTTGAGGATTGGGTCGATAGCGCCGACGTAGAGAGTTACATCATCATTAGGGAAAGCCTCCTGTAAAGCGTCAACACCCTTCTGTGCAGCGATAATGCTTGCGAAAATGAGCTTCTTTGGGTGTCCCTCAGTGATGAATGCCTTGTATGCAAGTTCGAGACTACCTCCGGTAGCAAGCATTGGGTCAACGATGATGAGGGTGGTATTGTCGAGTCTTGGAGTAGCAAGATATTCCACCTTGATACCTACCTTTGTGCACTCCTTGTCCTCGTAGTAACGGAAGGCAGAAACGAAGGCGTTCTTGGCGTGATCGAAGATTTTCAGGAAGCCCTGATGCATAGGAAGTCCGGCACGGAAGACAGTAGCGAGTACGAGATCATCGTCAGGAGTACTAACCTCGGCAGTAGCGAGTGGAGTCTCAACGCTTTTTACTGAATAATCGAGAGTCTTACTGATCTCATATGCCATCAGTTCGCCGATTCGCTCAACATTGTTGCGGAAAACAAGACGGTTCTGCTGATACTCTTTGCTACGCAATTCAAGAAGGTACTGGTTGATGATTGTGTTCTGTTCGCTAAAATTGATTACTTTCATAATGATATAGGTTTAAATATTATTTTGAGTGCAAAGGTAGAAAAAAGCCTTTGTATTTTTGCAAACTCAAAGTTACAAAAAACGCTAATAACGCAGATTTTTAGTTTCTTTAACCTAAAAACGCTTATTGAAAACGAAAAAGCAAAATTAAATCTTGCAATTAAAGAGTTTTTTTTGTAAATTTGCACCGAAATATGTAAAGCAGATTTTTAAACTTTTACTAAAATAATAAATAATGGCAAATTTGGATTTGACACAGTATGGCATCACTGGTTCAACAGTGTTGTTCCATAACCCTACCTACGAGCAGTTGTTCGAGGAGGAGACAAAGGCAGGCCTCGAGGGTTTCGAGGTAGGTAAGAACACCGAGCTTCAGGCTGTAAATGTAATGACTGGTATCTACACTGGTCGTTCTCCTAAGGACAAGTACATCGTTATGGACGAGAACTCTAAGGACACTGTATGGTGGACATCAGAGGGCTACAAGAACGATAACCACCCAATGTCAGAGGAGGTTTGGGCAACTGTAAAGGATCTCGCTGTTAAGGAGCTCTGCAACAAGAACCTCTATGTAGTTGATGCATTCTGCGGTGCTAAC
>JAUNIK010000485.1 GCA_030523505.1 Prevotellaceae bacterium
TAATCCTTGTTAGTATCGTAGATACTGCTGGGTGGATTTGAATTGACGAATAGAGTTTGCTCTGATTCTCAATTAAAAGCCAAACAGCAAAAAGACGCAAGTCTTAACAAGGATATTTTGATCTAATAAAACAATATTGTGCCAAAAGGTATATTATTGCCAAAAAGTAAAAATAGTGGATAAACTTGAACAATTCAAACAGCAGAACCTGCGGGCTTGTCAGCTGAAGCAGTTGGATATACTCCTTGCTATCGACAGCATCTGCAAGGCAAATAATATTGAGTACTGGCTCGATGGTGGTACACTGCTCGGAGCAGTGCGTCACGGCGGTTTCATCCCTTGGGACGATGATATCGACATCGCCATGAAAAAGGAAGACCTGGACCGTTTCATCGCTATAGCACCAAAACAACTGCCATCGCATCTGTTCCTGCAAACACCGCAGAACGAACCAACGAAGGAGCCAATCGTGAAAGTGCGCGATGAGAACTCCATATATATCGAGGGCTCCGACGATTTCAGTGCGGAGTATCATAAAGGCCTCTACGTAGATATCTTCCCGTTCATCGACTACCCGTCGGTGTCGCGTAAGTTTGTCAAGAAGGTGGTGAAAGGCATCTCCACATGCTATTCCATCCTTCATCACAGCCATTACTACTCATGGCGCTCGGCAGCCGAACTGTTCTGGTTTGGTGGAAAATACTGCCTCTACAAAGCATTATGGAAGTCGGCACAGATGCTCTTCCCTCACAAGAGCCATTACAGCAATATCCCGATAAACAATGGCTATGGCATCATGCACCGCAATGACGAGACATGGCCGTTGGGAACCATCGAATTCGAAGGTCGCACTTTCCCTGCTCCGAAGAATGTCGATGCCTATCTGAGCGACCTCTATCGCAACTATATGGATGTGCCACCACCGGAGAAGCGCAAGATTCACGCGGTGTTCGTCCTACCTGAATTGATTAAGGATACAAGTTTCGCAAGCTCAACTTTTAGAAGTTAAATGGAGTTAAGGGAAGTTATCGGTCGCCTTGCTCCCTGAGAAGTTAAGTGACAATAGCTTCTCTTGCGGACGGAATTTGGTAGGGAATAGGCATTCGTCCCTTAACTTCCCTTAACTTCCCAAGCGACGGAGGAGCGATAACTTCTCATAACTTCTATGTTTCAATCCCGAAACATGAAAAAATATTTAAAATGAAACAACCATCTACTACTACGCGCCGCATCGACTGGATTGACCTTGCCAAGGGATTCTGCATTCTCTTGGTGATGTGGTGGCATATCAAGGAACTATACAGCAACCGTGGGTTCACCGACCGCAACTATATCCTCTACATGGGCACCTACTTCCGTATGCCTCTGTATTTCTTCCTGTCCGGACTGTTCTTCAAGACCTACAGCGGTTATTTTGAGTTCCTGCGTCGCAAGACCAACAAACTGCTTGTGCCTTACCTCTTCTTCGGTCTGCTCGGCATCGCCTACTGCCTTATATGGCCTGAGAAACTGCCAGCACTGCGCACCTGGGAGAGTCTCTATCCGTTTGTGCCGGTATGGTTCCTGTGGTGCCTGTTTGTCATGAACAGCCTGTTCTATTTCATGCAGGAGATGTGCAAAGGGCAGAAACTGTTGCTCTATGCGTCGGTGTGCGCCCTGGGAGTCCTCGGCTACTATTCCGGCGAGAACTATGTCACCATCCTCCATCTGCGTTCTGCCCTCACTGCCATGCCGTTCTTCGTGGCAGGCTATGCTGTGCGCAATCATACCCGATTCCTCTATCACCGTGTCAGAGCGTGGGAACTGCTGTTGGTGGCACTTGCTGCCGTGGCTCTCTACTGCCTTGTGGTGTATGAAGGAAAGATGGGCATCTTCTATGTCCACAACGACTATCATGTGCCTATCTGGGCTTTGTATCTTGGAGGATTCCTCGGCATCTATGGCATTCTCACCCTCGCCAACTATATCCGCCACCTCCCGATGGTGTCATACCTCGGCAGGTATAGCATCATCGTGCTGATAACACATTATCCTATTGTATATCTCTTCCCAAAGAACTGGAACCGCCTTTTGTTCCGTGGCTTTGAAGGTTACTGCGCCCTCGAGGAACTGGTGCTTCTGGCATGCATAGAGGTTCCGATAATATTCCTCTGCAAAAGGTATCTGCCGTGGTTCTTTGCGCAGAAGGATGTTATAAGCCCCCCAGCCCCCGCGCTCGGCTCTGCCGCTTCGCTCGACAAAGGAGGGCAGAAGAATTTTCGAGAATAATAATCTGTCATCTATATAAAATATTGGTCATGATATATAATTAGGTACAAATAAAAGGAATCAAAATAATCTGGCTTTGAG
>JAUNIK010000486.1:0-1682 GCA_030523505.1 Prevotellaceae bacterium
TCGTTCACTCATTTTGGTTGTTTTTTATTCAACCTTTTCTGGGGCAAGACACATAGTTAATTATTGTAAAAAGTGACAATATTATGAACATTTTTGAACTGACAATTTGGAAGGAATGAAAAATTGCTTTATCTTTGCACCATGAGTAATTCCACAAAAACTTCATAAAAATGAGAGAAAGGGCTGACGATCGTCGTGAAGATGAGCGTCAGTTTTTTTATTATCTACAACGCTGCTTTTTGTTGTTTCAGCGCTAAATATCAATCAACTTCATGGCCAAAAACAGCCTTCAAAGTCAAAACTATGCAATTAAGTCATAAGAAATGCACTTTTTGCACCTCTGAGAATCCATGATATTTATTTTTTTCTTATATTTGCTCCGAAATATAGCCTTATTTGAAGAGCTGATTTTCATACTCACCAAAGGTGAACAGACAAAAATACTGAAACTAACAATTACTCGATATGCGTAATAACCGACAGATTCGTACGATCCTTGCAGTGTTGCTTACTGTGCTTATGTGGTTACCAAACGCTCGCCTCTCGCAGCAGGTTCTTGCTGAGACCGATGTTTGGGACGGCACCTTGCGTCGCCCTATCGATGGCAATGGCACCAAGGAAGATCCTATCCTCATCACTTCGGCCGAGGAGTTCGCATTCCTGATGCAGAATTATGACAACGCCAGTGGTGTGTGCTTCCGCAAGTATTACAAGCTGACCTGCGACATCAACCTCAACAACAAGATCTGGTTGTATGGCACAGCTTCAACGGCTAACCGTACATTCATTGCTCAGTTCGACGGTGACGGTCATAAGATCAGCAACGTCCGCATGATGATGGCTCATTCGCCACGTCAGGTGCATGTGGGTCTGTTCCCTCAGTTGGGTGGTGATGCAGAGTTCGAGTCAGTCATCGAGAATCTGCATGTCGAGAATGTGACCTTCGAGTTCTATGAGCTCAATGCGGAGGTAACTCCAAGTTATCAGTTCCGCGTCGGTGCGCTGGTCGGCCAAATGTATAACAACTCACGTATCGAGAACTGTATCGTCTCTGACGTCAAGGCTGACGAGTCATTCCTTCAGTCGAACCAGCCATATAATGCACAGCTCTGGATGGCTCCTCTCGTGGGTGACACGCAGGAGAAGTTCGGACAGGGTGCTAAATATGGCATCAAGGTGCCATCGGCAAAGATAGAGAACTCTTACGGTCACATCGACACTGATTTTGCTGGTATCAGCGGTGCTAATGCAGAGAGTTTCAAGATCAGCAAGGAACAGGGTAAGGCTGTAGCAAACAAAAACAGCAACTCAGTAAGCATCGTGGCTATCGGTGATAAGAACAATACAAAATATCAGGCTAAGCTTGCTAAGAACGGCAGCTACACCTACCGTTGGAAGTTCGACAACAAGGAGTTGCCTTCAAAGACCCACTCGGTACAGGTGCCTTACTTGAGGCACAACGAGACCCTCAGCGTGGAGGTGCTCGACAACAAGGGCAACGTAGTGGCTCAGGACGGTATCATGGTGGAGGTCTGCGACATTGACTATCGCACCACCTCCGTGACTAAGGTAGCCGGCGGCAAGTCTTATAACATCAACGCTGAGCTCGTCGGTCCTAGCAAGAATGAACTGGCTCAGTCTTTGTCATACACCTGGTATGATCTGACCGAGGACGAGAAGGA
>JAUNIK010000486.1:1692-2345 GCA_030523505.1 Prevotellaceae bacterium
CAAGGTATCAACCTGGTGGGTGCGCAGAACGGTCATACTTATCTGGGTGTGGCTCGCAGCAAGAAGAATGCTGAGATGGCGTTCAGTACGCTTTTCTCGCTGGCTAACGTGATTTACGTAAACCTGCATGGCATCACTTCGCCTGAGGACATCGCTAAATATACCTTCGATGGAAAGACCGCTTATCCTGCTGGTAACGACAGCAATGACGGTAAGACACCAGCCACTGCTGTGAAGACCATGGCTCGCGCCATCGCGCTGGCTATGCCATCGGCTCAGAAGGTCAAGCTGGCCGATAATGTCATCGTCATCATGGGTGACTATGACGAGAACGTGCTGACCTCTTTCTTCGACGATGAGATGACTCAGCCAAATGCAAAGGCCATTGCCGGTTATAAGTATCCTCTGATTGTGAGTGGTGCTTACGGCAACCTGCGTAATGGTGCCATCCTGATGAGTGGCGAGAGCATCCTGCTCACCGCTGATACACGTTTTGAGAATATCACCTTCCACTGCGAACCTGGTAAGCGTGGCTCTGCAACCATCTATGCACAGAACAATGACCTCACCTTCGGCTACGGCATCAAGATGGAAGACTATGCGATGATGGACTTTGCCTACGGTATTGCTGAAGGCGCTCACAGTCCGATGTT
>JAUNIK010000487.1 GCA_030523505.1 Prevotellaceae bacterium
CAAGGAGTCTGTTATATCAGAGGATTTGCTATTGGATGCCTTTATTCGTAGTGCAAACAGCAAGAAACGTCCTACTGTAGATTCTTGGAGAGACCGATGGCACGTGATTATTGGCACAATTGACAAGATGCAACTTGAACTCCCTTATTATCAGCAGGACAAAGCTTTCATTGACAGCATCCTGTCAGTCGGCAGATATGCCATCAGCCATTCTCCAGAGTATCGTGAGGCATACCATCCACACTATAGGATAGTAGAACGTGGTATCTTCGAACGAGAGTTAAAACCATTGATAGAGCACAAGTATTTACAAAACAAAAACAATGATATGGATGACAAGAAACAAATAGAACAACTTTACAAGCAGATGTACCAAGCAATGATAGCCAAGGACATTGCAACTCTCAACACGATACTTGCAGAAGGCTCGGTTCTGATTCACATGACAGGAACCAAACAACCAAAGAAACAGTATCTGCATGAGATAGAGAATGGTACGCTGAACTACTATTCCGTAGAGGATGACGAGATTAGCATCACTGTGAATGGAACGACAGCGGAAATGACAGGTCGTAGCAGGGTCAATGCTGCTGTATATGGTGGTGGTCGTCATACATGGAGACTACAGATGAAGTCCAAACTGGCTAAGAACGATGGCCGTTGGCAGTTTGTGGAATCCAAGGCATCAACATACTAAAAGAAAAGTGATATGGAATACAAGGTGTTGAATAACGGCCTGAAGATGCCGATGATTGGCCTGGGTGTCTATAATATCTCTGAGAGAGAAAACCAGAGAGTCGTGGAAGATGCCATTTCGGTAGGCTACAGGAGCATCGACACGGCAGCTATGTACTACAACGAGAAAGGCGTTGGTGATGCTGTTCGGGTATGTGGCGTTCCTCGTGAAGAACTGTTCATCACGACAAAGATATGCGATTCCTGCTATACAAAGGAGGAAACCATGCGAACAGTTGACCATTCCATGAAACAGCTGGGGCTTGACTATGTGGACTTGATGCTGATTCACTGGCCAGTGGGCAATCCAACCGTCATGTGGCACACGCTCGAAGAACTCTATGAGCAAGGGCTGTTCAAAGCCACTGGTGTATCAAACTTCTATCCCAACACTTTTCCGAAGATTGTGAATGATGCAAAGGTGATGCCTGTTGTGAACCAGTGCGAGACCCATGTACTCTATCAGCAACGTAAGATGATGGAATACCTGAAGCCGTACAATGTAGCTCTGGAAGCCTGGAGCCCGTTGGCAGAAGGCAGGCATGGATTCTTCAAGAATCCTGTTCTTATGGGAATCGGCGAGCAATATGGTAAGACTTCCGCACAGGTAGCCTTGAAATTCCTGATCCAGAACGGTATTATCATCATTCCAAAGACTACACACAAGGAAAGAATGATTGAGAACATCAATCTCTTTGACTTCACACTGACAGATGAAGACCTCCGTGAAATCCGTTTGCTTGATACTGGCAGGAATGTGACGGGCTGGCCGTCGGATGCGTTGAGGTATGACGTTTAGAATGCGAATGAAGTATGAACAGATAAATCGGAATTTATGGGAGAGCAAAACATCCTTTGTGCAACAACCAGGGCAGAATTTCGAGCATGGCTTGAATCGCACCACCACACGGAGAAAGAGTGCTGGGTAGATGTAAGACGTGGTCGCCCCGCAGATGACAGTCAATTCTGGTATCTCGATGCCGTAGAGGAAGCTCTATGTTTTGGGTGGATTGACAGTCGTCACAAACTGATTGACGGCAAGAGGATGCAGTGCTTTACACCAAGAAAGCGTAACAGTCCTTGGACTGAGCTTAACAAAGAACGTGTGAGACGGTTGGAACGGCTTGGATTGATGACAGATGCAGGACGAAGGGTTCTGCCACCGATGGGCATCCGCAGTTTCAAGATTGACAAAGACGTTGAGACTGCCCTGAAAGCGGCACGTGTTTGGACAAGGTTCAAGTCTTTTCCCCCTCTCTATCAACGTATCAGAGCCTATAATGTGGCCTTTTACAAAAAACGTGATAATTCCATGTACGAGCAAACCTTGTCTCATTTGATTACTGAAACCAAAGCAGGACGTATGTATGGAGAATGGAATGACTATGGTAGGCTGTCAGATTATTAAATTCCTATTTAGCTTACTGAAAAGCGAGGCCTAACATCGATAATGCAGCAAGAATGAAACTACAACAGGACAGTATTATTGTGAGCGACAGGCTACAGGCACTCTTCGACTTTGAGTTGAGGAATTATTTCACGCATGCGTTTGTTACTGACGGCGAATGTGTGATGAAATATAGTGGCGAGGAGGTTCGGATGTCAAAGG
>JAUNIK010000488.1 GCA_030523505.1 Prevotellaceae bacterium
AGATTCACACATGTTTACTCAATAATTCAAACACGGGGATTTACTGGTGACCCTTTTTTTTACACCATTTTAATTGTTAAACGGTGTAGACTTATTCTGTATTAAGTCATCGGCATAGTCGATGCAAGCATCACTCTGCTCTCACTGCTCCATCAGTTGACCCTCTTGCACTTTCTTCTCTTTCGGTGGGAATGTGGCTTCGTAAGCCTCGAAGGCTTCGGGATTATCGAAGGCTACATAATAACCCTTAGGAGTGTGATAGGTTCCTTCGATGCCATTGAGGTAGCCGGGGATGAGCTCCTGGGCGAGGAAGTATGGTACCTCAGAATCTTTTGGCTCTGCGTGGTAATGGATATTCAGTGAACTGGCGAGCACGAATCCTGCATGCTTGTAGAAGTCGATGTTGCCTTCCATGCAGATGACTCCGATACCCATCGCTTTGGCTTTCTCCAAAGCATATTGCAATAGTTTGAGACCATAGCCTTTACGCTTGTAGTCGGGATGGATGCTGATGGGGCCGAAGGTACACGCAGGCAGGATTGTACCGTTTTCCTTTACTATCTCAGCCTTTGAGAACATCACGTGACCGATAATCTGTGGCTTGCTACTTTCTCCTCCCCTCGGGGAGGCAGGGAGGGGGCTTTCCATCACGAAATCCAGTTCCGGTATAAAGTCTGGATTGCTTCTATATTGATTGAGCACAAAATGCTCCACGCATCCTGGTGCATACACATTCCAAAATGCCTCACGCGTAAGGTTTTCCACCTCACGATAATCTTCGGGTTGTTCTAATCGTATATTCATGTTTAAACTATTTATTGAACGAACTTATCTCTATCAGATTGCCTTCGGGATCTGCAACATAGCATGTGCGTTGTCCCCAAGGTTCTGTTGTTGGTTTCATGATGGACTTTGCTCCCATGCCGACGGCACGGTCGTATTCCTTATCCACATCGGCGAAGGTAGGAACATCAAAGGAAATTTCCATTGTGCCGTTGATACCCGAAGGATAGGTGAATGTTTGCTGTGTCATCTTCTCTATTGATTCGCGTGGGAAGAGGAGAATACGCATATCGCCAAGATGCATCTCAACGTCAAAGTCCAATCCATTCCAATTCGTTTGAAAGCCAAAGATGTCGCAGTAGAAATCCACCATCTTCTGATTATCGGTAGTGAAGAGTGCTATTGTATTGAATCTGAATCTACTCATTGTCTATTCTTTTTAGAATCTTGTTTATGTTCATAATCTTTGTTAGCGGCTGTAAAATAGTTCAACTCCGCAGTTTATCATCTATTAATTCTGTAAGTGTGTAGTATCTCTCAAACAGTTCGTTGCGGAACTCGATGCCGAATTTCTCCATTATGAGAATCATATAGAGCCCTGAGGTATAGTAATAGGAGCCACTGTCGAGGTTGGTCATCCAGTCGGTCCTATCCGATAGGCCTTGCTCAATGTAGAGGCAATATTCTATGTAGCGTGCCGTTCCCTCGTTGGTTTCGGTCATAGGATAAAACTGTCCGATTTCAAGTCCGAGTTGCTCTCTGACCAAGCGTAAACGCTCGTTGCGTATTGGCAAAAACTCTGTCCATAGTTGTTGCACTTCCGTTATATCATCGGCAGCAAGCATCTGCGAGAGCAATGAGTTTTCCTTGACCAGCATTTCGGCATACCATCCGTAGTTTTCTTTCAATGCTTTGAGTGAGTCGGAAACGTAGAAATCCTGCGGGTTTACCTCAATCATCTTTTTCCAGAACTGTGGGTACTTCTTGAACACGAATCCATGGAAACATTCGTGAATAAGCATAGCATACCACTCTTCGTAGGTGGTAACAGCTGGAATGGCTTTGAATGTTACTTCCGGACTGCTACACTCCATTCTTGGTGTTTGTTCAGGGCTGTTTTGCACAAGGTGCATCCTGAATGGTCCATCTTCGTAATAGTTCAACTCAAGTGCATATTGTGGAGCGTTGAAGGTGGGCCAGAATTTATTATCGACCAACGCTTTGAGTTCATCAACCCTTTGCAGTACGGAATCCCTGTCGAGGTTAGGATTGCATTCTGCTTCTGTTGTGATGCAAAGCATAATGGCGAATAGATATGATCGAATTTGTTTCATATAAGGAGGGTTCCTATAAATAGTCACATAATATGTAGATTGCTGCACCGAGGAAGGCTGGTATCAGTCCGATGAGCATTCCATAGAGGGCGCGGACGAAGTGATATTTCTTCTGGTGATAGGCTTTGTCCATGTGCTCTGTGCCTGGGAGACGAACTGCCTTGATGTTGGCAAAGAACACCCAGTCGAGGATGAAGCAGTCGTACCAATCCACGATGAACCAA
>JAUNIK010000489.1 GCA_030523505.1 Prevotellaceae bacterium
ATTTCTGACACTGCATTGTCAAAGATACTGACGGAGAAAGTTTGCAATTTCAAAATAAAGTTACTACCTTTGCACCCGAAATAATAAAAACAAAAAGTATAAACACTAAATTTTGAAAGTATGTCTTTTTTTAATAATGAACAGCCTGAAACAAATGTTGATTTGTCAGACAGAAATGAGATTGCCAATTACAAATCTTGTTATTCCATAAGAAGCGGGTGTTATATTGACTTGCCTGAACCAGAGAAGGTCGTAGATCAATCTGGACTCGTGGTAATGCAACCCGGTTTTGTGACGGTAATGAATCATTTCTACAATAATAATTGGATTCCTATTTCAGACACTATATGGCGCCGGGATTTAAGCAAGCGAGCCATAGTGTATGAAACTTCTGCGTTGGCAGAGGCAGAACTGGGGGATTTATCTGAGTTATATATGCGCGATCCTGGAGATTTAATCATCAATCGCCAGGTATCAGATGAGGAATACCGCGACTTATTGGAAATGATTGTGGATGCCCCTAAAGATGCAGAGATTTCTATCTATGCGAACAATAATGATAAAACTCTTACATTCTTTGGTGTATATAGGCTCGATAGTGTAGAAAGCATTCTACAGCATCGCTTAATCTTACGTTTCCATTCTGACATAGATAATTCTTTGACCAAGCAATGATTGCGGTATCTCTTGACTCCATTCCTACACTGCATTGTCAATTATCCTGACGGTAAAAATTTGCAAATACATTATTTTTGCGATACCTTTGCACCCACAAAATAACACTTAATTTTTATTATACAATGGCAAATTACTGTTTTACAATGTATGCAATCGAGGGCGACAAAGAGATCCTCGAGAAAGTGGCTGATGCAATCAATCGCGGTGAAGGCTGGACGAAGAAATCGATTGAGAATCTGGGATTGACGATGGACACGGAGCGTTATGAATATGCTTATCGTGCAGAATGGGTGAAAGAGGCTCGGGTGGAGGTTCGCGATGGTGTGAGCGTATTATTCTTCTCGCAGGCCTATCCTTGGGAGCACGTTGACATCATCAACGAAGTGCTTGAACAACTCGGTGAACCGAACGCCAAGATCTATATGCTGATGCACTATTGGGAGGTCGGCGAGCACTATACGAATGACCATGAGGGCAAGTACTTCCCACATCGCTTCATCACCTATACAGAGGAAGAGAATGGTGATGCCTACTTCCTCTCAAAGGAAGAGGCGCTGGCACATATCCGTCAGCAATACAAGCTGTCGGATGAATATGACACGTTCGAGAAAATCGAGCAATACTGCGAGGATAACGATCAGTGCGTATCGCTCAATGAGATTGTTGAGATCGAGAGGTGAACGAATCTGATATTTTAGTAAGCCCCCAAGTAAAAATAACCTTGAGGGCTTACTAAATTGCCATCTATCCGTCTTTAGGGCTTCTCGGGACTAACACGCTCAGTGGCTTTTCACCTCATTAAAGCGGATATCCACCCCCTTGGCGCAGCAACCGCATTCCAGGCGGGCACAATCGCGGCAATGATGAACTGTGATTTCTGCTTCAGTCAGCCGCTCAGCCTCCTTGTTCGCAGCCTTGGTCTCCATGCCATTGGCTCGCAGCTGACGGGCCACCGCCTTCTTGCGCTCAAGGAAACGGGCCAGGCTGTTCTGGTAAGGGCAGTTGCCTGTTCCGTCAGTCACCACATGGGTGATGTCGAATCCCAGGCTACGAGCCTTCGCCGTATTTACCTCATCACCGACCCAAGCTGAATAGCGGATGTGCAGGTTCTCTGGAGCATCTGCCAATGCTTCGAGCAACTCTGCCCTTTTGGTATAGCCAATGGCCTGAACCGAAGGGTGCTGGCTTGCTGCCTCAATGCAGGCTCTCACCTGCTCAGCATTCTCGAAGTCACCACCATCGCTGAGGCGAATGGGCAATCCCATGCGTTCGGCCTCGGCAAAGAAGTATTCGTAGTATGCCAGTGGGTTAATCCGCCTAAGCACGGTGTTACGAGCCTGGCAACGACGACAGCTGGGACGTGGCAAGGTCATGATGTTAATCACATAGCAGGTATTCATGCACCGGTTGATGCATGCCTTCGCGCAAGTGATCACAGGCAGGGTGGCTTCGTTCACAGCGCGAGTTTTCTTATTGCCCAAGCCGATATGTGGGTTCTCGGCAAACTGGCCATTGCACTTCTTCTCGTATTCGGCAATATCTGCCTGCATCAGCTCCATCAGGTGCTTGAATCTTTGAATTTGTACTTCCGTCATCATATTTTTTATATTATTAAATGTCGCCGCAAAGTTACGATTTTTCTGTCAAATGTGCAAGTCTTAGG
>JAUNIK010000490.1 GCA_030523505.1 Prevotellaceae bacterium
CATCTTGTATTGATGGCGGGTGGAGTAGGTAGCAGATTCTGGCCTATGAGTACTCCGGAACGCCCTAAACAGTTTATTGATGTGATGGGCGTGGGACGCTCACTGCTACAACTGACTTACGACCGATTCAAAGGTCTTGTGCCCGACGGGAATGTGTGGGTGCTGACAAATCGTATATATGCTGATCAGGTGGCTGAACAACTGCCTGAAATCGACAGGAGTCATATCCTTCTTGAACCTTGTCGCCGTAACACTGCACCATGCATAGCCTATGTGACATGGCGCATCAAAGCGCAGGACTCAAAGGCGAATATCGTGGTGACTCCGTCGGATGCTGTTGTGCTCGACGTGCAGGAGTTCCGCCGTGTCATCGGTTCGGCTTTGCAGTTCGCCTCAGAGACTGATGCGATAGTTACTCTGGGCATGAAACCGAACCGTCCAGAGACGGGCTACGGATATATTCAGGCCGACCTGTCGCACCCTTCGATTCGTAATAAAGAGATTTACCGTGTGGACTCGTTCAAGGAGAAACCGCAACTGGAACTGGCACAGAAATATATCGCACAGAACAATTACTTCTGGAATGCCGGAATATTTGTGTGGAACATCTCTACCATCGTGAATGCCTTCCGTATCTACCAGCCGGTGATGAGCCGTATCTTTGAGTCGATGCTGGCTGACTATGGCACTGAGCGTGAACAGGCTCTCATCGATGAGCACTATCAGGAGTGTGAGAGCATCTCTATCGACTATGCTATCATGGAAAAGGCGGAAGAGGTGTTTGTGTTCCCTGCTGAATTCGGTTGGAGCGATCTTGGTACATGGGGTTCACTGTTGCAGCAGACAAAGCACGACATCCACGGTAACTCGCTCATTGGCGAGAATATCCACATGTATGATTCCGAGGGATGTGTGGTACATACCACTCAGGAGAAGAAGGTGGTGATCCAGGGATTGAAGGATTACATCGTAGCCGAGAAGGATGACACATTGCTCATCTGTAAGTTGTCCGAGGAGCAGCGTATTAAACAATTCTCGGAGGAATAAGCCCCAAGACCCCCTCCTAACTCCCCCGTTAGGGGGGAGGGTTGTATCTACCCTTCCTGACAGTGCGGCCTCCGATAGACAAGGCATTTAAAAATCCTCCCCATCATGGGGGAGGTGCCCCTTTATGGGGCGGAGAGGGTCTTTAGTTCTTTCCGTAGGCTACCAGTCTGTCGGCGCGTTCGCCGGGGGCACGGTAGTAGAGCAGGGCGTCGTAGCGGTTTTCGGTCTCGAAGAAATCACCCTCGGTGGAGATGTTACGGAGGGTGCCGTCATCGTTGAGCACGAAATAACGATATGAGTAATATCCTTGTTTCAGCAGTATCGCCTTTTCGTAGATCTGCTCTTCGTCGTTCCATTCCATCTCATATTGTTCATCAAGACTGCCGTTGGTCCACACTCCACTGATATATATCGGTGAGGAATGGCGTGGGGTGTGGAGTTCGAAATGGGTGATGATATAATCGCACATCACATCACTGTCATAGTTGTCGGAGTTGCGTATGAGGAACGAACCGTTGGCATCGACATCATACGAGTAGTTGCGCTGTGGATAGTCTGCCTGCACATAGGCATGCCACTGGGAGTTCTCCTCGTCCCATCCTACATGTGCCAATCCCATTGTGGTGTGTGTAGGATCGAGAGTCTCGAACTTATGATACTCGTGACCAGCATCGAAGATCAGTTCACGGCAGTGCTCCCAGCGGAGTCCATCGCGCATGGTGTATTGTGCCTTCGGGTTGAATACGGCATTGTCCCATCGCTGGTTCTGCAGTACGACGGTATGCAACTGGTCCTGTGGTGATATGACATTCAGTTTGCCGTAGTTTATCTGCATGTTTATCTGCTGGTGACGCCCGTTGATGTCCTTGTCGGTGTTGGTGGTGCATTCGAGTTGAATGCCGGCACTGTTCTCGCATATCATGAAACACGCCACAAGCACTGGTTCGTTGTCGTTGTTGTTGTCGAGCACCGTCAGACGGTAGTTGCCGCTCATGGTGAGGCGTATCTTCTCGTTAGGGATAGACAGCGAATAGTGGGTGTATAGCTGATAGGCGTCGAGCGACTCCTGATAGTCGTCGATGGTATTATCGTCGTAGAAGCCGTCGATATAGTCTGCTTCGAACAGGTCTTCTGATACTGTCCAGTCTGCCTCGCAGTGTTCCACCTTATATATATAACGATGGTAGTCGTGCGACAGTTCATCGAAAGCGATATTTATTGGTTGACCGCCGAGGGTGGTCAGCGGCATTCCCTGCCAGTCGTCGCCTGCCATGACGGTGAGCGAAGCA
>JAUNIK010000491.1 GCA_030523505.1 Prevotellaceae bacterium
CCTACCTGAGCCCATGAACCACGAACCTTCCAGAATGAGATTGCGCTTGGAAGCTGCTCACGGAATGTGTTAGAGATCAACCATGAACCGTTAACAGATGGATAGAAGTATGAGAATGTACCGTGACCATCAGCGTAAACGAGTGCTGAAGACCAGTCGTTACGTCCTGTTACATCGAGGAAGATCTGATCG
This sequence comes from Prevotellaceae bacterium, assembly GCA_030523505.1. Classification (GTDB taxonomy): domain Bacteria; phylum Bacteroidota; class Bacteroidia; order Bacteroidales; family Bacteroidaceae; genus Prevotella. The sequence continues at coordinate 193 of JAUNIK010000491.1, forward strand.
CGCCAAGAAACGCCTGCCTGGAATGCTACAGACTGGATGGTCTTTGTGCCAGAGATACCTGCATCTGCATTGATACCCTCAGTACCGTTCTTGATGAAGAACTGGTTAGGAACGATGAACTTACCCTTTGTGTTTTCCGACATGGATGCATAACGGTTGTTGTAAACCTCATAACGGAGGAAGCCGTTTACGTGCCAATCCTCACCGAACTGCTTGTCGAACATAAGGTTGGTGTTAGCATTGATCTGCTCCTTGCGGCTCTGACCTGTTGCATAGTAACCACCCTCGTTGAAGTAACCGTTACCTGGCTGCTTGTTCTCTGAACGTACATTGTAGAAGTTGTAGCTACCCTCAGTAACCCACTTCAACCAAGGAGTGAGCTGAGCAGTGATCTTACCTGTTGGACGGAACACTGTTTCAGCCTGGTAGTATTCATTCTCCCAGAGATTCCACCATGTATTACGACCTACTACGTAGCCCCACTCATCACCGTAAGAAGTCTGAGCCAAACCACCGTGCTCGCCCTTATACTTATCACGATAGTACTTTGCATCGTACATACGATCCCATGTACCGTTTACGAAGTTCTCACCGATATTTGGCTGAGCGTTGCGTGGCTTAGATGTTGTGAATGTGATACCAGCCTCAACCTCTACGTTGCTAGTGATCTTGTGTGAACCCTTGAAGAGCAAGCTCAAACGTGAGAAGTCGTTGTTTGGCAATGTACCGTTGTTGTAACGGTAAGAAGCAGATGTATAGAACGAAGTTGTCTCGTTACCACCCTGAACGGCTACGTTAGTGTTGGTTGAGAAACCAAGATCGTACGCATCTCTGAAGTTGTTGTCGTAAGCGCGAGCCTCATAGAGTTTACCGTCGTACATCTCAATCATACCCTCCTTGGCATTGTTACGGAGGTACTCGAATGAAGGACCGAATGCTGTACCCATCTCACCATAGTTAGAGAGCACCTTGTAAGATGCATAACCATCAGAGTTGTTCCAGTAGAGGTCGTTCACATTGTAAGCATTGTTAGGTGAAGAACACTTGAACCATGACTCAGCATACTCGTTCTGGAGCTTTGGCTGTGATGTAACCATATCAACACCGAAGGTCTGAGTGAAGCTGATAGTAGTATCCTTCTTGCCCTTACCGCTCTTAGTTGTGATGACAACAGCACCGTTCAAACCACGTGAACCGTAAAGAGCTGTAGCGGCAGCACCCTTCAATACAGATACAGTCTCGAAGTCGTCTGGGTTCAAGTTCTTCAACTCGTTACCGTAGTTCTGAGCACCAGAAGCCCAGTCAGCATCGTTCTCAACGATATCGTTGTCAAGGATAACACCGTCAACAACGTAGATAGGCTGGTTGTTCTTGTTCAATGTAGAAGCACCACGGATCAAAATCTTTGAAGCACCGAACATACCACCGTCTGAAGAGTTGATCTCGACACCGGCAACCTTACCCTGCAAAGCCTGCACTGGGTTGATGAGGTTCTGGTTGAGTTCGTCACCCTTCAACTCTGTAACGGCATAACCGAGGGCTTTCTTGTCGCGCTTGATACCGAGCGCAGTTACGACAACCTCGTCGAGAGCCTTAGAGTCGTCCTGGAGAGTTACAACGCCACCTACTGCAGGCACTTCCTGAGTAGCGAAGCCGATGTAAGAGATTACCAGTGTAGCACCTGAAGGTACACTGAGTGTGTAGTTACCGTCAATGTCGGTAACGGTACCGTTTGTAGTACCCTTCTGCATGACTGTCGCACCAATAACTGGTTCGCCAGTAGCGTCCACTACAGTACCTGTTACTTTCTTTGTCTGCTGTGCCTGAATGTTCATGTCTGGCTCTGCCGCATAAGCAACAGTACCCAGTGAAAGCATGCACAAAACAGCAATACTCTTCAAGCAATTGCTTGAGAGCACCTTGTGAAACCAAGATTTGCTTTTCATATAAAAAGGTAATAAGTGTAGGGAGATATTGTTAGGCTCTGTCCCGGTTCTCCCATTAACCCGCTGACAGGCCCTTCTTAATTAATTGAATTGTTCTCGAATGGATATATTTCAGTCGCAAAGATACATATTAAAACACAATTCTCCAAAAATAAATTAAAAAAAGTTTAAAAAAAGGTCAAT
>JAUNIK010000492.1 GCA_030523505.1 Prevotellaceae bacterium
CACCTATCCCAGTGATGGGTGGTATCGCAGTATTCTTCGGAGTTCTGGTTGGAATTCTTGCTGCTTCAGCTCTCCATCTGTTCTTCATTGCTCATTCGGATATTTTCCCTGTGATATGCGCAATGTCAATCATGCTCTATGTCGGTGCTATGGATGATATCGTAGGTCTTTCGACCAAGAGCCGTTTCTTCATAGAGATTATCACCATCTTAGGACTTATCTATAGTAGCGGATGTTGCGTGGATACACTACGCGGTCTGTGGGGTATATATCATTTCTCATGGTGGATTGGTGTTCCACTGACGGTACTCACTGGTGTGGGCATCATCAACGCAGTGAATATGATCGATGGCGTGAACGGATTGTCGAGCGGTCTGTGTATAGCCTGCGGCTCGATGTTCGGACTGATATTCCTCAAATCGGGTGATATGCCAAATGCACTGTTGGCATTCGCCATGACCGGTTCGTTACTGCCATTCCTCGTTCATAATGTGTTCGGTTCGCGTTCACGAATGTTTATCGGTGATGCAGGAACAATGGTTATGGGCGTTATGATGACATGGTTTGTGATGTGTATTCTCCGCGATGACACCCGACTGACATACTACGCTGGAGCAAAGGGAGTGAATCTCATCGCTCTCGTTCTCGCCATCCTCTCCCTGCCGGTAGCAGACACTCTGCGCGTGATGACAATGCGTATTCTGAAAGGCCAGAGTCCATTCAGTCCCGACAAGACTCATCTGCACCATGTGTTTGTCAAAATCGGTGTGAGTCATGCAGTCACATCTCTCACGGAGATAATCCTACAATGCATCATCGTCATCATCTGGGCCATCTCAGTGAAAACCTATGTACCATACGATATGCAGCTTTATATAGTAATCATCTCGGCTATACTTCTCGTGTGGGGCACATATTTCTTCCTGCGTTATCACATCTATCATCATACACAGTTCCTCCACCATCTGACACATTTCAGTATTGCCACCCACATGGGACGCACAGAATGGTGGCGCCGCATCACTGCATGGCTTGATGCTCCAGAACAGGAAGACGAAGAGGAGGACAGAATGTTCAGACAGGATCATCTCTCGAACAAGTACGACTTCCAGAGTCCATACGATGAGAGTAAGGTGAAGATGTACAACTTCCTCAAGGGCAAAGCCGAGGTTTATGTAGAGGATATTAAAGCACACTCCGGTGCTGATCCTGAACTTGTAGATGCTATTCTCGATGAAGGATTACGCAACAACACAGTTAAAACCGTGAAGGAAGACGAAGAAGGCAACATCATTATTGTCACATTGGAAGAATAGGAAGGCAATCCATCCGCCATATAACAATATCGCCAGTCCCAACGGACTGGCGATTTTCTGTTTATACCGAAGTACCTTGCTACTTGTTTTTATGAGTATCTTTCTTTGAGTCATCCTCTACATCGGGGATTACCTCCTCTGCCTGGGCCATCTCCTCACGGAAACTATCCCAGTCCTGGAATCCAGCGAATATAGCCAGATGGTCGAGAGTATCCTTTGAAGGACGCTCATGAATACCCTTTACGAGTTTCGCCTCAACTTTTTCAAGTAGTGCCTTAATATCTTTCTTCATCATCAATTAATTTAACAGGCCTTCTATAATATATATATGGCAGCCTCTACTTATGACGGTTTGCACGCTGCTCACGGTATTTCGCTTTCTGCTTGGCAGAACCCGAACCATGAGCACCAGTGATGTACTTCTTTTTCTTTGCCTTGGTCTTCACCTTCCCTTCGTTTGGGTCCTTACGCTCACCCCCACGTCCGAAGTTGATACCATTCATCAATATGTTTTCGAAATCGTCCATAGTTCGGGGCTTAATGGTGGAACAGACGGATGCCGATGAAGGCCATTGTGATGCCGTACTTATCGCAAGTATCGATAACATGGTCATCACGAACAGAACCACCAGCCTGAGCGATATATTCTACACCACTCTTGTGAGCACGCTCGATGTTATCACCAAATGGGAAGAACGCATCAGAACCGAGTGCAACGCCAGTATTCTGTGCAATCCATGCCTTCTTCTCCTCACGAGTGAGAGGCTCTGGCTTCTCTGTGAAGAAGAGTTCCCATGTACCATCAGCGAGTACATCCTCATAATCGTCAGAGATATATACATCGATTGTATTATCACGATCAGCACGACGGATACCCTCCTTGAATGGGAGGTTCATTACCTTTGGACACTGACGCAACCACCAGATGTCGGCCTTGTTGCCAGCCAGACGAGTACAGTGGATACGGCTCTGCTGACCAGCACCGATACCGATAGCCTG
>JAUNIK010000493.1 GCA_030523505.1 Prevotellaceae bacterium
GGAACGGGGAACAGATGAACACTCTTCTGTGGTAACTGGTGTTTTGTGTCTGTTGTTTCATGTACATACACCCTCCATTGAAGATCACCCTGATTATGTCAGTATGGTATTGTCCAGAACGGATCTGATATAGTGGAACATCAGGATCTTACATATAAAGACACGGGAGAAGGTATTTTGACCGTATCAGCAATAAAATTTTTGGATTTTTTTCAGAGCCTCCTCCAGCCGGTGCATAACAGATGTGCGTGCCAGATTCAGCTGTTCCGCAATTTCCCGCTGTGTATATCCATCCCGATAATAGAGACAGAAAGCCTGTCGCTGCTTCTCTGTCATACTGGCAAGTGCTCTCTGCCTGGTTTCTCTGCGGATATATATTCTCTCCGGATCCTCCCCCATCTGATCTTCTCGCCAGAAGTATTCTTTTTCCAGACTGTTTTCCCGCTCTTCCAGCTCCTCCACAGCTTCACCTTCTTCGTTGTCACCCCGAATCAGGGACTTGTTCCCCTTACGATCGCCTTTTCTCCGCATTGCGAGTTTTTCAATGCGATGCTCTCCTGTCAAAGTAACTGCTATTGACCAGGGCAGAGATTTCAGGATACCATCCGGGAGAGTAAAGCTTTCCTTTATTACGTCATTGCGTTCACCACTCCTCATCCTGTTGAAGCAATAGGTAAACTGTCTGCAGTCCGGCACCCATAGCACCGTTTGCCCAACGTCGTTGTGATACACCGCGTATCCATTTGCATAGACTCTGCACCTTTCCCCAGTTACAACAGGGTTCCCGGCTTCCTGCCACAGCTTCTTTGCTGATGGACTTTTGTCTGCTCTGGTAACAGGTCCCAAAATGGCAAGCAGTTCATCCAGTGTTGTATGATCCGGGATATTCTGATTGATGCTGCCTTTCATTCTCGCGTCCTTTCCGCAGGACGCACAGTCGACAGACAGATGCTCGGTCACCATCGGTTTCAAGCGCAGAAAGGGTGCACAGGCAGAAGGTGTCCTGGACGATTTCCACACGCTGCTCAGAGCTATGCTCCTGAGCAATTGTTGTAGGTATCGTCTGAACATCTGTCTGCCAGTGTGCACCCTGGCTTTCAAATGATATTTATTCCGGATGCGGTTCCAGCCGCACAGTCACTGTGGAACTATTTCCACAGCACATTCAATTCTTCTCAACCAGAGGCCTAACGGCGTTACGGTCATAGATTTCAGCCAGTGCGGCTGCATAGGCACCGTTCTTTGTCATGCCTCCAAAGCGCATTGCTTCATGAACGACCTCTGCCTGTGTAACCTCGCGCAGCGCCTTCACAAAGGAATTTGCCCTGACCCTGTACATCTTCAGGAAGCGTGTCATGCCGCCGATCATATCCACGATTACTCCGTCCCATGTCACCAGCGGGTCGCGGCATCCTTCCTCCATAAGGCTCCGGCTCAGAAGGTTCAACTCCATCTCCTGGAGGGGAGGCATTGCGTTTTCCAATGCCTTATTGATTTTCAATTCAGATACTTTCTTTTCCATAGACATCCTCAATATTCACTTCTTTCATGTACAGTGTTTTCTGGTGCAGCGTCATTTTTCAGCTCCCTTCCGTGACACCGATCCAGCGGGTACGTCTCCCTGTACCTTTCTCCAGGCAACAAAAAGCCGGACACACAGGCGCAGGGGTGTCCTGACGATTATCCTCGCAGCATCCAGACATCCTCCAGTGGCTGTCTTTGACTGTGAGAAGTAATCATCTGAACATCCGCCGCCGTATGCATCCGGCTTTGTGACATTATTTCTCTTGCTCTAAAGAGTCGGCTCTTTTGAATGGGTGAGCTCCTGTGAACTGGGTATAGCTTAACGCATTACAGTTCCAATCTCTATGAAGTAAAAAGATCACGTTTTTTTGTACAGCAACCCTATCCGTCTCCTGACTATATCAGTCAAAATACACAAAAACCATCACTTCGTCATATAAAATATGGAAATTTTACTAGCATTTAATTCCACCTATTCCATTTATATTCCATAAAGTGTGACATAAAAATGTCACGCTTCAGAGAAAAATATTTAATGCGCCTAAAAATCACAAAATTGTCTGTTTTCTAAAAAAACAGACGGTTAGATTCCTCCAACCGTCTGTGTATTGTCCTGTTTTAATGCTATATCATGATCATGATTATGATACTGTCTTTGTCATTTTATTTTTGCTTCCTATTGGGCGGCATTTACGACTTAGCAGGAATGTGTCACATACATCCAGCCCTCTTGTATAAAGGTAATATATCGCAAATCTGAGCGCATTATCTTTTTCGTCTCTGGGATCCAG
>JAUNIK010000494.1 GCA_030523505.1 Prevotellaceae bacterium
TCAACGGAAAACCACTGGGCAAATGGGGTGAAGTAATCAACCCAGGTGATACTATTAGCTTCGGTGAAGTAACCATTTCTGTCTTATAAATGGCTCGAATTTTCATAGCAATAAGGTTCAATGAAGGGTTCAAGATGGGACTTGTCGCCTTACAGGACGCACTCAAGGCAAGAGGAGTGCAAGGCAACTACTGCCCGTATGGCAATCTGCACATGACGCTTGCCTTCATTGGTGAAAGCTATGATCTTGATGCCATCCGAAAAGCAGTGAGTGAAGTCTCGGTTGACCCTTTTGAGCTGAGTTTAGACAAACTCGGGTCTTTTCCGACCAAAACTGGAGTTATCTGGTGTGGGGTGAAGGACAATGCTCCTATCATCGATCTTGCCAGACAACTTCGAGATCGGCTGAAGGCAAATGGGGTTTCGTTCAAAGATGATGTTTTCTTCCCTCACATTTCTTTGGTTCAGCATCCGTCGGAGATTGTGACCAAGGATGTTGAACCCAATACAATGGTAGCAGGTAATCCTGCAAAATTGATAAGAAGAATATGATTTGTCAATAATTTTTGCCGTGATAAAAGACACAGAATGTTAAATATTCGCAAAAATACGAACGAAAGTTTGGCGGTTTGAATTATTGTTCGTAATTTTGCGACCAAAATCAAAAGAATGATTGTTATGGCAGAAAAGAAATACTGTATAAAGACAGAGACGCTGGCAGGATTTGCCAAGGCATTGGGACATCCAGCACGTATTGCCATCATGAAGTTCCTTGCAAAACAGGACACGTGTTACTTCGGAGACATTCATGAGGAATTGCCTATCGCCAAAGCTACTGTAAGTCAACATCTGTCGGCTTTGAAGGAAGCAGGATTGATTCAGGGTGAGATTGAGACACCTAAAGTGAGATACTGCATCAACCGCGAGAACTGGCAGTATGCTCAGCAGCTGTTCACGGAGTTCTTCAACATGGAACTATGCGAGAAGAAGGAGGAGTGCTGCAAGTAATTCTTCTTACGCTCTAATCCTCTCTTTGATATAATTGTACCCTCGTGGTAGGCTTCGAGGGTTTTCTTTAACTTAGCATGTTCGTTGTTTTGCGAATTATAAACATTAAACAATATAAGTATGAAACAGATTAAAGTATTGGTAAGCTCATGCGCTTGCAACCAGAAGTATGCCTCACTCGTGGAGGCAGTAGTCAAGAACAATCAGATTGACGTTACCGTAGAGAAGGTGGACGACATCATGGAGGTGATGCAATACAATGTGATGTCGTTGCCAGCGTTGGTGGTAGATGATCAGGTGGTGGCTCGCGGTCAGAAGAACGAGAAGGAACTGCTGGAGATATTGAAATAATTCCCTAACCACAAATGCTCAGGAATATGAAAAAGTCCATTATCATCCTCATGGCAGCGATTCTTTCTACTGCCACAATCAGCGCTTGCAGTGGCAATACCACAGCCGAGACAAGTACCGAAACCATTAACACGAAAGATGCTTCACATGTTGAGATCATCTACTTCCATGGCAAACAACGTTGCAAGACTTGCGTTGCCATTGAGCAGGAAACAAAGGCGCTCGTTGAGGGCGAACTTGCACAACAGGTAAAGGATGGCAAGGTGAAGTTCCGCATCGTTGACATTTCCACCGAAGAAGGCAAGAAGTTGGCTGCGAAATACAAGGTGACGTTCTCGTCGCTCTTCGTAGTATCATCCAAAGGTGCAGAAGACCTCACTCGTTTTGCTTTCGCTAATGCGAGAAGTAATCCGAAAGAGTTCCGTAAGGAGCTGAAGAACAAGGTAGTGAAAGCAATAGAATAGCGTATGATGGATTTTCTCAACCAACTTCTGGATAATAGCCAGATACCCGCAATCACGGCTTTTCTCCTTGGTTTGCTAACTGCGGTAAGTCCTTGTCCGTTAGCAACGAACGTAACGGCTGTGGCTTACATTGCACGCAACTGTATGGAGGGAAACGAGGACAAAGGCAACGCCAAGCGCAAGGTGCTGTGGAGCGGCATACTCTACACCCTCGGTCGCACGCTGGCTTACACACTCCTTGGCGCACTCCTTATTTATATTATTAGGCGTGGTGCCGACACGTTCGGACTTCAACAGTTCATCAGCGAATGGGGCGAACTCATCCTTGGTCCTGCGCTCATCGTCATCGGCTTGTTTATGCTCTTTGGCGACAAGTTGCATTTGCCGAAGTTCGGGTTTAGCGGTAACATCAATGGCATAAACTCTGGTACGTTGGGAAGTTTTATACTCGGCATTCTCTTCGCCATGGCATTCTGTCCAT
>JAUNIK010000495.1:0-2027 GCA_030523505.1 Prevotellaceae bacterium
GATTATTATGGTTTGTCTTAGGATTCTTCAGGTCTATCTCTTCATGTGCCACATTAAGGTCGCCGCAGAAGATAACAGGCTTCTGCTTGTCCAGTTCTTTAATGTAGCTCAGGAAGTCGTCTTCCCACTTCATGCGGTAGTCAAGGCGTTTCAGACCGTCCTGGGCATTGGGAACATATACCGTGATGAAGAAAAAGTCTTCATACTCCAGGGTAATGACGCGCCCTTCATGGTCGTGTTCTTCTATGCCGATGCCATAGCGCACTGACAGTGGCTTGTGCTTCGTGTATATGGCGGTGCCGGAATAGCCTTTCTTCTCGGCATAGTTCCAATAAGAATCATAGCCCAGGAAAGCTAAATCAAGCTGTCCTGCCTGCATCTTTGTCTCCTGAAGACAGAAGAAGTCTGCATCCAGTTCGTTAAAGATACTTTCGAAGCCCTTACCAACACAAGCTCTTAGCCCGTTGACGTTCCAAGATATGAATTTCACTTTCTGCGTAATGTTACTGTTCCTTTTATTATGCAGGCATCCTTATAGCCTAATTTCTTAACCTGTGCCAATATCGCGCGTGCTTCCTCTGCAGTCTTATAGTTGCCCATGCGGCATTTCCACGACGGAGAATAGAAATGTACATATATCGGCTCGTTAGGGAAGTTGGTTTTCATCACAGCACCTGTTGTCTCAGCCTTCTGCTTGTCACTACGCGTACTGCCTCCTGAGAAGACTTGAATTCTGTAACCCTGTGTCTTGTATGAATTGCTCATCACCTTCTTACGGGTGTCTAACATCTTTGCAAGGTTGTCGGCTTCTTCCTCTTCAGGAGTTTTCTTTACCTCTTCCCTTTTATGGGGTTGGACTGCAGAAGCTTTGGGGTCAGCCAGGACTGGGCCTCCGTTACCATTGACGAGAGAGTCTATCTCAGCATCCTCTGTAACAGTTACGACACCTTGTCTTGGCTTTTCTTCCCGGAGGTTGTCAAGGAAAGTCTGTGCATTGGTAGTCATCGCTACCAATGCCAGACAGAATATTATAAATAGTTTCTTCATTATTGATTTATTATCCCCAAGCATCAATGATACCCTTGAAGTCTGCAGCCTTGAGTGAAGCACCGCCGATGAGGCCGCCGTCAATGTCAGGCTTTGCGAAGAGTTCAGGAGCATTGCTTGCCTTGCAAGAACCGCCGTAAAGAATTGTGGTATCGTCAGCAACCTGTGCACCATAAACCTCTGCTACGCAAGAACGGATGTATGCGTGAATCTCTTCAGCCTGCTCTGCTGTTGCAGTCTTGCCAGTGCCGATAGCCCAGATTGGTTCATAGGCAATGATGATGTTCTTCCACTGCTCAGCTGAAAGGTGGAATACGCTGCCTGCCAGTTCTGCCTTTACTACTTCGTTCTGCTTGTTAGCCTCACGCTCAGCGAGTGATTCGCCGATACAGAAGATAACCTTCAGACCGTTAGCCAGTGCCAGCTCAACCTTCTCCTTCAGGATTTCAGGTGTCTCGTTGTAGTATTCGCGACGCTCTGAGTGACCCAGGATGACATACTGTGCGCCAGTAGATTTAACCATCTCTGCACTAACCTCGCCAGTGTAAGCACCTGATGCCTTGTCAGCACAGTTCTCAGCGCTGAGTTCGATGCAGCTGCCCTTGATAACGTCAGCAACGCTTGCAAGGGGACGGAATGGTGTGCCGATGATAACGCCACAGTTAGGATTCTTCACTACTTCTGTCAGTTCCTTTGCGAGAGCAACGCCCTCCTGCAGGTTCTTGTTCATCTTCCAGTTACCTGCTACGATTTTCTTTCTCATAGTTGTTTTTATTAATAATGATTTATAAATATAAGCCTTATAGGTCTCATTTTCCTAATTCTTACCTCTCACCTCTCACCTCTAAACTATAGAGATCTTCCTTGTCCGGCAAGTCGTTGTGACTCCATTTTCCTACGACCACTCCGTCCTTCAGCATTACCAGTCCTGGATTGCTCCTTATTATGGTCTTCAGCGTCGTTTCGTCAGTATTACAGAA
>JAUNIK010000495.1:2037-2298 GCA_030523505.1 Prevotellaceae bacterium
CTTGCCGTAAGACAGTAGAACGGAATGTTCCTTTCGAGTGAGTATTCATATAACTCGTCAATCTTGCCGAAGCATCCGTCATCAGCATTCTCCAAATGAGGCGAAATCAGCAAGAAGCTGTATCCCTTATGTCGCAGGACTATTTCTGTTATGTCCCTGTTGTCAATCAGCCTTACGATGCTGAAGTCGTGGATGGGAGGCTCATAGCCCTTTTTAATTATCTTTGTCTTGGTGTCAACGAATGTCCAGGTGCTGTCAGGA
>JAUNIK010000496.1 GCA_030523505.1 Prevotellaceae bacterium
CAAATGTAATATCAGAACAATAAAAACGATGAAATTTCGTTATATGTTTGATACTTTACTATTGTCTAACGTTATAATTGGAGGTAACACTTGATTAGAAACGAAGAAGAAAAAGCAGTGTTCTTTGAAAACTTGGTTAGGAATCAGCGCGAAGAGGTTCTCTCGTGGTTAAGATTCAAGTACAGTAATCTTCCTTATGCTGATGCTCAGGACATCTTTCAGGATGCATCCTACGAACTTTGGAAAAAGTTATGTGAGATGGACGACTGGCAGGATGAGTCATGGGTAGGAATGTTTAAGGGGACATGTCGTAACATCCGTGGTAACTGGCGACGCGGTCAGGTTTGGCATGAGGAATGGGACGACAAATTCTATCCAGAGGATAGTGGCGTGGAGACAGACTACGGCTATATCACCAGTGATACAGCTCGTATGCTTCTCAAGGAGCGCATGTATGAGTTGATTGACCAATTGAAACCTAAAGACCGCTCGCTGATGGTGCTGTATCTTCAGAACGTCCGAATGGATAAGATTGCCCAGCAGCTTGGATTCCGAAACTCGCAGGTTGCAAGGAACCGCAAGTCAAAAATCGTGGTTAAACTTTGTAAAGAGATCAACGCACAGGCAGTAAATGCCTGTGCGTATTTTTTTGCCCTTCACTCAACTAAGCAACCTTTTTATATGTACTATTTCAGTTTTACAGCGCCTACACCTTCAAATGTGATCTTCACTGGTTTGATGGTACCATCCTCACGGAATTCCATTTTGTCGATGCACACATGACGGTGGCCAGCCTCGGTGTGGCCAAGTGGGCGACGGTGATAAACAATGTAATAGTCGTCGGTGCCAGGGATGTTAATCACCGAATGATGACCAGCTCCAGTGGCAACTTCCGGATCCTGCTGCAGAATCTTGGCCTCACGACGGAAAGGACCAAAAGGAGAATCGCTGATGGAGTACGACACACTATAATCCGGACCAGTCCAACTGCCCTCGCTCCACATGAAGTAATAACGGCCGTTGCGCTTGAACATGAACGGTCCCTCCACATACTTCTCAGGTGTAATCTCCTTATACATCTCGCCATCATCGAATGGTTTGATGCCAGTGAAATCGTCCTTCAAACGCACGATATTGCAGTGCCCCCAACCACCATAGTACATGTAATACTCGCCATTGTCGAGAAATACATATTGGTCGATAGGCTGTGCTCCATTCACGATGTTTGGAATCAGCGGATGGCCGAGCAAATCCTCAAATGGTCCTTGAGGCTTGTCGCTCACTGCCACACCGATACCGCCAATCTCGCCCTCGTGCACATCGTTTGCAGAGAAAAACAGGTAGTATTTGTTGTCTTTTCTCACCATTGCCGGAGCCCACAGACAGCGTTCTGCCCATGAAACGGTGTTCACGCTGATTATATCCTCGTATTTTGTCCAGTCTTTGAGGTTTGTCGATGCAAAGCAGTCGAATCGCTTTCCATTAACGGTAGGATATACCCAGCAAGTATCACCAAAGAGTACGGCCTCCGGGTCGGCATTCCATCCATCGAACACCGGGTTTTGAGCGTTAGCAACCATCGGACAGAACAGCAATCCTAATCCGGCAACCAAAGAAAAAAGCAATTGTTTCTTCATATTCCAGTGATGTTTTAGTTATTGTCTTTATGAAAACGACATAATGATATATTGACCTTACTTTATAGCATGGTCAGCGTCTATCTCTATGTTGTATCAAAGTGAATTACAAGTGAGTCACAGTCTCTTCCAATGGCTTGCGTGAGGCGTGATTTGCCAGTGGGCGACCGCCTTCTGCAGGGAATCCGAGGTCGAGGAGCATCAGAACCTTCTCATTCTCAGGCAAGCCAAACAGTTCGGCTGCTTTCTCTGGGTTGAGACAGTTTATCCAACAGCTGTCCACGCCTACAGATTTTGCAGCGAGCATCATGTGAGTGGCAACGATAGCGGCATCCTCAGCTCCCGACTGGCGAGTGCTGTTTGGGTAGGTATAGACATTGTCATTGTCCCATGTCACCATCAGCACAGTACCTGCCCCATAGCGGCAAGGAGTGAGAGCATCGATTTTTGCGAGTGCCTCTTCTGACTCAATGACATATACATGCTGCTCCTGAAGGTTCTTGGCTGTAGGTGCCCAACGGCCTGCCTCGAGGATTGTGTTCAACTGCTCGCGAGAAGGCTTCTCGCCAGTGTATTTTTTGCAGGAATAACGGTCCTGTACCAGTTTTAAGAAATCCATAGTTTTTATTTTAACGATGACGATAACGATGACGA
>JAUNIK010000497.1 GCA_030523505.1 Prevotellaceae bacterium
CGCACCGAGGCATTTCAACGCCCTTGCCCCGAGCGGGGAAAGGGAAGAGCGCGAAGCGCGAGGGGAAAGGGGCTTTAGGTGGTGAGGCTTCTTATGTTCCTCAGATTCACCTTCTGGAAATACTTACCATCTGCCGAACGGTAGTAGTCCATAAAGATGTAGAATGCCACTTTCTTTCCCGACTGTCGCAACTGCTCCAGTTGCTCATCAGCGTAGTCGCGATACATATCACACACGAAAGCCTCACGCACTTCCTCGCCGTCCTCGTTCTCGTGACTACAATCCACCACCACAGTTCTTTTCATCACTCGCTGTCCGTCAGCCTTGCTGATGACCTCATTGCCTTCCTTGTCCTTCACTGCCTCATAAGGAGTGAAGTCAATAACTTTACCTGTCTTTCTCATTGTTACATTTTTGATTTTATGATTTATGATTTGTGATTTACTTTGCTCTCGCCCTTTATGAGAGAGTTGGAGAGGGGCTACCTCTTTGAGAAGTCGAATGCCAAAGACACCTCGAACTTCCAGATTGAAAAATAGAAATTTAACTTCATCTTTATATTTTTTTGTTTAACGATTTCTTTCAAAGAACAGCCCTATTCTCACGAACCAGACTGAAAAAACAATTCTAATACTATGCAAACATTCAATTTTCATTAACCTATTTATTTCATACAGGATCGCTTGCCTGCGAGCATTTGCACTTATTCCTACCGACCTAAGTTCGATTGAGGTAAGGCACAAAAAAAATGCACCGCAACCAGTTTGATTTCTGATTGCGATGCAAAGGTACTAAATAAGCAAATCGTAAAGGGGGTACCGACCACCGACCTTAGGGGGGACCAATGACATGGTTACAAATGGCGAATGCTACAGCAAAGGCTATTCAATGATTTTCTTTATTCTATCAAGAAACTCCCCTGTCTGCTTTTGTCCCATAGCAACATAATAGTCCTTTTTCATATTCTTGCGACACCATAACTTTTCAAAGTATTTCCATTTGTATTTGATGCCAGCAACTCTTGCTATCTCGTTGGCAAGGAGGGTTGCCTGAGGTTTTGACACTGAAGGTTGATTATTCTTATCAACATATCCTTGCTCATACAGTTTCGCCATGATAGATTCTATCTTCTGTTCTATCTCTGGTGATTCCGCCGTATGTGGTTGAACCGCTCTTTCCTCAGCCACCTCTTTCACCTTCATTGCTGTGGATTTCAATTGTTCAGCAAGGTCTCCCTCACTACCGACAATGAAGTTTTCTATATGGTCAAACTCAATGTTTGTACTACCACTTTCAAATATCTTGCAGTTGTTATATGTTCTATTGCCTTCCATTATTTCTTAATTTGAATATTACTTGAACCTGCTTCAAACAGTTTACCTCCATCCTTCACTTCGATATTAGCCTCAGCCATAAACTGGGCATTGTCAATGCTGACACTCACTTTTTGAGGATAGCCTTCTGCAGCCCATGCTTTTTGAGTCTGATTTGTAAGCATTCGATAAAGAGCGTTCCTATGAATTATGCCGTCAGCCGTTCTTTGAAGGCTCTCTTCCGTTGGCAACACGAAGTCAGGATTACGCCGCGCAAGGAAATCATAGAGATGCTTGTATGTAAATCCCTCAAGAATGTACTTATGATTAATGATATATGACCTCCACATAGGATTTATGAGTATGCTCTTTCCTAAAATTGAATATAGACATCTTGTAGAAAGATCTTGAGATAATTTTATGGTATCATAATCGCTACAGTTGCCAACCCAAGGAAAAAGGAATCTATAAGGTACATACTTCGTTAACTGCTGTACAACATTCTGAAACAATTCCGTTTCTTGGTTATTCAATAGGTAGCATCGAACTCTTTCCTCCATACTTTTAATATTCAGGGGAGAGCACATGATGACAGTATTGATTCGTTTCAACAAAGAGTCGCATTTCCCAAACGAGAAACGTCCCATTGTGAGTGGTTGCCAGGCTTTGGCAAGCATACGAGCTACAAGTTCCGAGAAGGGAATAGTCTTACGTGCTCTACCTTCGCTTGCTACTTCCAAGATAGCAAGCATCCAGTAGAACTTATAAGTGGCAGTGGTATTGTCAAAAACCTGTGAAAGTTTAGCAATGTCCTTAGCCTCCATATTGTCAATTTCCATCATTTATCTATTTAGGTTCTTCCGGAGCCTCTGGGAATTGATACTGCAAAGATAATATAATTGATTGAAATACGGATGCTTTATTAGGCTCACTAGTAAAACCCTGTGTTTAACCGAATATCATTGATAACCTGTAG
>JAUNIK010000498.1 GCA_030523505.1 Prevotellaceae bacterium
ATGACAGAATACAGTAAGTTTAATATGGTTTACCGTCTGCAGAAGTGGATGGACAGTGTTCCTGGGCAGACTTTCCTCAACTACGCATACAGTTGGGGAGCCTCGGTTGTTATCCTTGGCACCCTGTTTAAGTTGACTCATCTTCCTGGGGCAAATTTTATGCTTTACCTTGGTATGGGTACTGAGGTTGTGGTATTCTTCCTGTCAGCATTCGACCGCCCGTTTGACAAGACTGCTGATGGTATGGATTTGGCTATTCATAGTACTGAAGAAACAGAATCGTTAGATACTCCGTCTATATCTGGCTCTGGTTCTCTTCAGGTTCAGGGTGGCGGAACAGTCATTATCGGAGGTGGAGGCTTTGTTGGTGGCAGCGGAGCTGCTATCTCAGGAGAATCAGGAATTTCAGGAGAATCCAGTATTTCCGGTTCGTCACTTCCTCAGTCGGCCGATACCGTCTGGATTCAGCATCAGCAGGAGTTGTCTCCCGAAATGGAGGAAGCTGCAAGTAATTATGTGGCTGAGCTCAACCGCCTTACTGAGATGCTTTCTAAGGTGTCGGAGCAGAGTATGCGCCTTACGCGTGACTCCGAGGAGATGGAGAATCTCAATCGCACCCTCACTGGTATATGTAAGGTATATGAGATGCAGCTCAAGAGTGCAAGTTCGCAGATTGGTACTATCGACCAGATAAATGAACAGACGAAGCATATGGCCGAGCAGATTAGTGAGCTCAATAAGATATATGCACGAATGATTGAGGCCATGACCGCCAATATAATTAAGAGTTAAGAATTGGGCAAAGTAATTGGATAATACATGGCAATAAAGAAAAGACCGGTTTCTCCTCGCCAAAAGATGATTAATCTGATGTATGTCGTCTTGATGGCTATGTTGGCGCTAAATGTGTCAACAGAGGTGCTCAATGGCTTTTCCATTGTTGAGGAGAGCATTGGGCGCACAGCTGCAAATGCCGCCAAGGAGAATCAGGTGATATATGATGATTTCGAGGCTCAATTGAAGGCCAATCCTGCCAAGGTGAAGGCATGGTTTGACAAGGCTCAGAAGGTGAAGAGCATGAGTGATTCACTGTACAACCTGGCTGAAGAGCTGAAGGTGGCTATAGTGAAAGAAGCAGACGGAGAGGATGGAGACGTCAAGAATATTGAGGCCAAGGATGACCTTGAGGCAGCAAATCAGATAATGCTCGCTCCCGGACGTGGTAGGGGAGGTGAGCTCTTCAATGCCATCAATTCATTCCGTAGTCGCATTCTCGCAATGATAGAAGATTCTTCTCAGAAGCAGATTATCAGTAGCAATCTTGCAACAACCATACCTGCAAATGCCGTGACAATGGGTAAGAACTGGCAGGAGTATATGTTTGAGGATATGCCTGTAGCAGGTGCTGTTACGCTTCTTACCAAACTACAGAGCGACGTGCGCTATGCCGAGGGTGAGGTGTTGCATACTCTTGTCTCTAATATCGACCTTAAGGATATACGTGTCAACTCGCTTAATGCCTTTGTTATCCCCAATTCACAGACTATTGTACGTGGAGACAAGTTTTCTGCCCGTATAGTTATGGCAGCTGTTGACACTACTCAGGTGCCTGAAATCTATATTGGCAACCGCAAGATGGATCTGCGCGATGGTATCTACGAGACTGTATGCGGAAGAACTGGTGATTTTACTCTTGCCGGATTCATTGAGACTGTTAATGGCAATGGAGACAGAGTGCGTAGAGACTTCTCCCAAAAATATACGGTAGTTGACCCAAGTGCCACTGTATCTGCAGATCTCATGAACGTGCTCTATGCTGGATATAGCAATCCTATCAGTATCAGTGTGCCTGGTGTCCCTCTTAATAAGGTCAGTGCCACGATGTCTGGCGGAACGCTTCAACCTGTAGGAATGGGACGTTATATAGCCCGTCCGTCGGCTGTGGGTCGTGATGTCACTATCACGGTGTCATCTACAAATACCGGTCGTGCGCAACAGATGGGACAGTTTACGTTCCATGTACGCAAGTTGCCCGACCCTACGGCTTATATAGCGATGAAAGACGAAAAGGGTGTTCCCACAAGATATAGGGGCGGCGGATTGTCAAAGGCCAGTTTGATGGCTGTAGATGGAATAGGTGCTGCCATTGACGACGGTATTCTCGATATCAACTTCCGTGTCACCGGTTTTGAGACCGTATTTTTCGACAATATGGGAAATGCAGTTCCTATGGTGAGTGATGGTGCACATTTTTCTTCCCGTCAAAAGGAAACGTTCCGAAAGCT
>JAUNIK010000499.1 GCA_030523505.1 Prevotellaceae bacterium
ACGACACCTTCGGTCGCGACACCGGTTATGCCATGAACGGCGTCCGTCAATCGACACTCGCTTACGATCCTGTCACCGGACGTCTCGCGTCGATGCAGATTCCCGCAATAGAGGATGAACAAAACCACTGTCCACCTCCACCTCTTTTCTCCACCTTCCAGTGGATCTATCTTCCTGGCAGCGACCTGAAGCAATCCCTCACCTACCCCAACGGTCTCACTGCCTCTTGGGTATACGATGCAAACAACCAACTTCTCCAAGTCTGCAATACGACTCAGACCAACGTTATCTCGCAGTATGATTACACATACGATGCCGCTGGACGCCGTGTTGCTTGCGCCAAATCCGGTTTTGCATTTACTCAAGATGACACGGTTGCTTACGGATACAACAATCGCAGCGAGTTGACCAACGCAGTCTCCGCTGTAGATGCTGACTATCACTATGTCTATGACTTCGACAACATTGGCAACCGTGAGATTTCATCCGAGCACGGAACTAATACCGTCTACACGGCTAATGTTCTCAACCAGTATGTCGCCATTGATGATTTCGTTCCGCAGTTCGACGACGATGGCAATCAGACTCGTATCAAAACCGCAACTGGCATCTGGCAGGTTCAGTACAATGGCGAAAATCGCCCGATTCTCTGGACGCAGGGCACAAATATGATTGCAATGAGTTACGACCGAATGGGACGGCGCGTTACTAAGATTGACCAATGCTTTGTATATGACGGCTACCTGCAGATGTCCAGCTTCGAACTATCTGCAACCAACGCTCAGCTCGCAACTCATAACTTACAATTCTTCATCTGGGATCCGTCTGAGCCGATTGCAATGCGCCCGCTTGTGTGGTCAAAGAATGGTATCACATCTTATTATGTCCACGATGGAAATAAGAATGTTAGTGAAGTTGTGGCACTAGATGGGGCATGTGTTGCGCATTATACGTATGCACCTTTTGCTGCTGTCGTTTCAGCATCGGGAACATTTGTTTCCGATAACACATTTCGCTTTAGTTCAGAATATTCCGATGATGATATAGGACTTGTCCATTATAATTACAGGCAGTACAATCCTTCAACAGGACGCTGGATGTCAAGAGATAGGATAGGTGAGAGGACAACAAGTAATCTTTACCTTTTTGTTCGGAACACGCCATCATACACGATTGATTTATATGGACTGAAGGATCATTGGAAATGGGTGAATCTCCCTAATGGCTCACAATGTAAGGTCAATTGTGCGGAACCGGATCCGCCAGCACCCAGAAGACGTGCAAAAACATGTCAGATTGCCGATCTCAAGGTTGCTACTGGTGAAGAGGGTGCAAAATGCAAGAGTTTCCTTCATCTTGCAATGCAAGACGAGGGCGTCAAAGCGATAATGACGAAAATGAAGGTGATGAATTGCAAGATTCCCCCTATTGAGTGTGGATGTTGCTCTGCTGGCTGTAAAGGGGCAGGAGCATGGCACATTTCTGTGAGAAAGGGTTGGGGAATTTACATCTGTTCAAGTGCGCAATTGAACCAGCGTTCTATGATCGAGTATTTGAAGCACGAGCTTACTCATGAGATTCAATCATGCTCACATGCACCAGATGGTACGTGCCTGGATAGGATGCTGCGAGAGATTGAAGCATATAAGGCAGGGGGGAGAGGATTCTCCTGCATAGGAAAGAATGGAGAGTGTGGTGGAGCTATAGGAGGTGCGGTCTGGAGTTCTTGTTATGCAAAGCGATGCTCAATAGAGGATATCAATGACGCTCTCATTATCGCGATGGAACTATACTACGGGGAATAATCATGACAAAAGGCATTGTGCACCTCAAGATTTCGTGCGGGCTGTTGGCGGCAGTTGCTCTGATAGTCGGATGTACGACTGAAGATGGAGTGGTGGATGTGTCGGCTTGTGCCACAGATGGTATCGCGGAGCTTTCCGCAATGTGCAATGACTCTGGGTTGTCAGTTTCATTGAAAAACACAGGAAAGAAACCGATTCTTGTGGATCGCGAGCTTGTGTTTCTATTGTGTATATGGCCTCTTGCGCGGGATCGCGTGCCTATACCATCGGAGGGTGAGTCCATCGTGCCGAAATTGCCGTCGTCCTCTATCAAGGATCGGTTCGTGATACTGAACGTAGGCGAATCTGTCAGACGCACTATAAGATGGAATCAACCCTATAAGGAATTCACATGTGGAATCTCCTATCCGGACGCTGCAGTGTCGGCATATGAGAGTTATTGCGTTTTACCGCGTAAGGAAGATATTTCAGAAAGAGA
>JAUNIK010000500.1 GCA_030523505.1 Prevotellaceae bacterium
AGATCCGACCACACCGAATCAACAACATCTGCAACCAATATCGACCAAACTTGCTAAGCTCACAGGACTTTCACTAGCTCAGCTACAACACTGAACGAACTGTCATCGTTCTCGGTGATTACGATTGACTCATAATCGGGATTCAATGGTTTAAGAACAATCTTCTCGTGTTGCCAGACCCCAGAGACGTCATACGATTTCTCACTAGAGTATTTCTTAATTGAATAGGCTCCGCCTGTATCGGGATCATGCGTCGAACGGTGCTGGACGAGCAGGACCTTCCCTTGTCGCGTGCCAGCTGGGTTGGCACGAAACACGCACAGATCACCGTCATGAATCAACGGTTCCATTGACCGACCTGACGCCCGAACTACAAACATATTACGATTTATTCTCGCAACACCGGAGACCTCCACCCAGCCATTTATATCCACCGCCTCGCCATCACCAAAATAACCGCACGCGGCGCGCATTTCATAAAACGGCAAGAAATCAACATACTGCCGTTCTGATTCGACAGTGTCAATGATACGAGCCTTAGGTACCGACGCAACAAGAGGTTTGGGCACAGAATCCACAGGACAAAGCCCTGACTTCTCTTTCAGATACTCAGCCAATGCCCTATCGCAGCAATAAACATAGCATCCCTTCATCCCTCGAGACATCAGCACCCTATAGATATTACGGACATAAACGTCAAACTTTTCTCGCCCTCTCCGCAAGACAGGATCTTTGCAAGCATCATAATTTGTCTCAATTTTGCCCAACAAGGAATTGAACCTGAAATCAGGTCCTATGATTACGCCTGCATAATCAAACTCAAATCCTTGTGCCGTGTAAATGCACCCGACCTGATCAAGACCACGCGGATCGTACGCCCACTTATACCATTCCGGGCGATGCCTCGGGCGTGGCCTAATGGTGTCCTTTGTCTCCCAAGGCATTGCGAAATCACCAATCTTCACATCGCGCACCAAATCTCCATCGGGGCCCAATTGATCCGACCACGGCCAACAGAATCCAGCCATCAACCGAGCCGTCATCTTTAAATTAGCATCACACTTTCCTCGAATTGCATCATACACCTCTTGCGGTGTCTCAAAGAACCTCAAGTCGAACTCTCTTGCATCTACCCTGGCAGTCACAGGGCGATTGTACAGGACCTGTTCCAACCAATCAAGATAATTGTCCGAACCATTACACCTAAACTGAGACTTGAGCTCTACCGAATCAACCTCGGCGCCAAACTTCTCAGCAGACTCCCGGATCATCTCCTCGGAACCGATCTCTAACGATCTTATCGCCTGCTTGTCGTCTATGAACATCACACATATCTTGGCAGCACGGATGATCATATCCACCATACTCAACTCAGTCCTCTGATACGCCTTCATATATTGCGTATTAGGAGATTTCTGAATCCTGTGTGCCTCGTCAATTAACACCACATCAAAATTATTTTCCTCACACTGATAAGGCATGAACGCATTCGTGTTCGTGAATAGGTGCTCAACCGGCGAATGTCGAGGCAGGCAGTGCTTAACACCTTCCAATAATGGCTTCGACTTGGTCGCAAATCGGATATTCTTGACCATTCCTCCTCTGGACAATTCCGAGAGTACATGCAACGCGATTACAGTCTTTCCCGTTCCCGGGCCACCTTTAACGAGCAATACGCTTTTTTCTCTCTTCTTGCCGAGCTTTCGGACACGACTCATGATCATGTTCTTCGCCACAATCTGGTCCTGCAACAGCGAAAAAGCTTCTGGCTTTCCATCATGCACAAGACGAGCGGCTTCATCAAGGAGCTTCTTGCTCGGCATCACTCGACTCTGCTGGACTTTGTTGAAAACAGACAATCCATCACCATTGCAGAGGAGGTCCCGGACTGCGCTTGCCAAAGTCTCAATCTCATCACCTGCGTATGTTGGATATTGCGCCAACAGTTTTGCATATTTGTCATCAAAGAGAACACTAGGCGCATCGGTATTGTGCAGGTAATTATAGCAATACGCAACGCCGGTTAGCTTGACCGACTCTACACTGAAGACCTCAACGAAGTTGCGAAGATAGCCGTCGTATCCACGAACCTGTTGCGACGGATGAGCGCAGACCCTGGGACGCCGACCTGTCAACGCCTCAACCTTCTCGTCACACGGATCACACTCCTCTTCAAAATTAGCATCAACCGGCAATGCTCGAACAGTATTATTGCTCCATTGCTTAAGTTCAATATGCAGAGCATTCTCACATCCATCCGCACCCCTTCCATAAATCAT
>JAUNIK010000501.1 GCA_030523505.1 Prevotellaceae bacterium
CGCTACCATTATAGCCATCGCATACGAAAGCATGACCTTCCCAGTTAGGGGTGTAACCGCAATAGAGAACCGGACGACCGTTCTTCAACTCGTTGTAAACAATCTCATCCCACTGTGATACGCTGTAGCCACTACGCTCAACGCGACGAACAGATGAATAATAACCAAAATATGTCTTGAGAGCATAAGGCACATATACATCGGAAGCACCAGAACCACCAGGCGCGAAGTTCATCTCAACAGACTGACCTACATAGTTCATGAGCTTTGCTACTGGTTCACCGTTGCTTGCATTCATGCTATACTTATCCTGCATTGCATCCCAATCGAATGTTGTTGCTGCCAGCTCAGGACGATTGATATAATGAGTCCACGCTGTGTAAGACGGTATTGATGCACATGATTCCTGTGGCCACTTATGGTAGTACATAATCTGAGCAACAGCTGTTGCAAGGCAACCTGTTGGACAACGCTGGCCATTTACCTCTGGTGCGTACTGATTGTATGGAGCATCCTGATTCCACTCCGAGGTACACAGCTTTGATATTGCTGGGAATGAATAAGCATGTGCTTGATTCATAAGACCATGAGCACGGGCATACTCAATCTGGCGACTCATACCCTCGAGCCAACCCTGCATATTTGAAGGAATGTTGTTTGAATCGAACTCGCCCGACTCTGAATAACCAAGAACAGTCTCAGTGTTATCGTCAGAAGAAACAACCACGAAACCACTGCCATCCTGATCAGCATATACATAGAGGAGGGCATCGCTCAGATCGGCAACCTTATATTCATAAGGATTGTCCTTGATGTTCATCTGGATTCCCTTCTCTGCGAGGAACTGGTTCGCATTCTGCTTTGCCTGTGACTTTGTTACCACACCTGCGTTTGCAGCCATACATGCCACGAGGCACACGATGATTGATAATATCTTTTTCATAATTTAATTGTTTTCAGATGCCAGTATTTGCAAAAAACACATATTTGTGCAAAGTTAAACATTTTTTCTCAAAAGACACAAGGAAAAGCGAAAAAAAAGAGGCGGACTCCGAAGAATCCACCTCTATATGAAGCCTCACCCCCTGCCCCTCTCCCACGAGGAGAGGGGTGTTTGGGGAAAATGAGTTTACTTGTTGATAAACTTCTTACCGTCCTTAACAACGATACCCTTGAAGTTCTTGTTAACCTGCTGACCAGCTACGCTGTAAGTCTTACCATTGTGAGCCTTTGGAGCGAGTACAGAGTTAACACCTGTGCTCTCCTGAGCGTCAGCCTGCTCCTTTGTGAAGTTACCCTGGAGAACATAGATAGCAGCGTCAGAAGTGATACCACGACCGTTTACATAGAGCTTGCAACCACGACCCTCAACACCTGCAGGGAGTGCCTCAGCCTCTACAGTAACGTAAACTACTGGCTGGAAGTCCTCTGACTCGAGGTCATTCCACATTGAGTTGTCGATACTATATGACAACCACTCTGGGAACTCGTCGTCACAGTCAGCGAGATAGTACATCTCTGTATCATCCTCGTCGATCCAGCTTGCAGCTGTGTTTACATAAGCAAATGTCTCATCTGGGTAACCAGCATTCTTTACAGTCTGACCGTCAGCAGAAACATTGAGAACATTGAAGTCAGCAAGCTCTGTACCGTCGCTCAAGTAAGCTGTCTCCCAAACCTTAGCAGCATCGAACATAGCTGTGAATGTCATTGGGATAGCGAGAGGGTTCTGGAATGTGTAAGATACCATTTCACCCTCATCAGCTACATTGTAGAAATCGAGGTAACCGTTCTCAACAACTGCGCGCTCAGCTGTCTCAACATCGTCATCATCAAGCATGAAGTGACCACGCATACCGATACCAGTACCCTCGAAACCAGAGATAACTACTGTGAATGCCTCATCGAGAACGAAAGGAACAGCAGCAACGTCACCTGTCAATGGGTCAACGTCCTTCATAGTGAACACAGCGTCAGCGAAACGCATATCACCATAATCTGTCTCATATGGATCACGATCCTCTACAGTGATATCCTCAGCACCACAAGTGAGAGAGTAGAGAACCTCACCCTCCTCGTTCATGATGTCGAGGGTGAGCTCCTTACCTTCTGGAAGGAATACCTCGCTGTCAAGATTAACAAGAGCAAGGAAGATATCCTCAACATAAAGTGGAGCCATTGGTTTTGGGAAGCTCTGCTCTACAGCGAAGCACTGATATGTCTTACCACCGTTATCGAGCTGACCATCACCGAAGAGGAAGTGTGA
>JAUNIK010000502.1 GCA_030523505.1 Prevotellaceae bacterium
CGGCTTCGACGATCAGGGTCGCCAGTACGACAAGGAAGGTAACCTCCGTCAGTGGTGGGCAGATGCTGATGTTGAAGCATTCAAGATTCCTGCTGAGCAGCTCGCAGTATATTACGATTCACTTTGGGTAATCCCAGGTGAGCTCCACAGCAACGGTCACCAGTGTCTTGGCGAGAACCTCGCTGATCACGGCGGATTGAACATTGCATTCCAGGCTCTTCAGTTGGCTAAGGAGAACGGTTCAAAGACCCTTATGGGCGAAGAGAACGGCTTTACCGCAGAACAGCGCTTCTTCCTTGCTTACGCTAACGTTTGGGCAGGTGTAAGCTCAGAGGAGATCCTTCGCCGCCTCGCACTCATGGACGTTCACTCTGCTGGTCACCTCCGTATCAACGGTGGTGTGGCTCAGTGCCAGTACTGGTATGACGCTTTCAATATCAAGGAAGGCGATGCAATGTACGTTAAGCCTGAAGACCGCGTAAACATCTGGTAAAATTCACTTCAATATAAAAATGAAGAAAAACCTTTTTAGCATCTGTTCCACTCTCTTCATGGCCGTAAGCACATTGTTTACGGCCTGTGAGAGTGGACCTGACGCTCCTGTCATCACCATTATTCACACTAACGATACCCACTCGCAGATTGAACCAGACGCCCGTACTGGCAAAGGCGGTGTCGTTGAACGTGCTGCTATGTTAGAGTATTACCGCAGTCAGAATCCTGACTTACTATACCTCGATGCAGGCGATATGGTGCAAGGTTCTCCTTATTTTAATGTATTTAAGGGAGAACTCGAATTCCTCTGCATGGACCAGCAGCAGCTCATTGCCACCACTTTCGGCAACCATGAGTTTGACAATGGTCTGAATGCACTTGACACACTTTATGCTAAAAGCAACTTCCAGATCATCTCAAGCAACTATCATTGCGAGAATACGGTTCTGGCAAAGCATGTCAAGCCTCATATGATCTTGACCAACAACAATGTCAAGATCGGTATTACGGGTGTTACCTGCGATCCTGAAGGACTGATCTTCACCCGTTATTGGGACGGAATCACTTACGAGGATCCTGTCTCTGCTGTCAATCGTGAAGCTGCAGTACTTCGTCAAGAAGGTTGCGACCTCGTTGTTGTTCTGAGCCATGTAGGCTATCTGCAAGGCGACAGTACCATGGATGTTGAAATTGCCCGTAAGAGCAAGGACATCGATCTCATCATCGGTGCACACAGCCATATCAACATCGAGGATGGACTCTATGTCGAGAATCAAGACGGCAAGAACGTACTGATCACCCAGACAGGTGGCAAGGCTAATCCTATCGGTTATCTGGCCATCACCATGAAGCGTGGCAGCAGCTATAACAACTGCAAATACAGCGTCGATAGCATCGTCTGCAAGAAACTCCATCCTGAGGATTATGATCTTACCGGTTATGGTCAGGACATGGCTGCATTGATTGCTCCTTATTCTGAACGACTCGTTAACGAGATGAACGAAGTTATTGGTCACGCCCCTATCCTCATGGAGAAAGGCCGTCCACAAGGTCTGCTCGGCAACTTCACTTCCGATGCACTCCGTGTCATGGGCGAGCAGGTATATGGTCATGTTATGGATCTTGGCATCACTAACAATGGTGGACTCCGCAACACCTTACCAGACGGCAATGTCACCGTGGGAACCATATTTAACATCTTCCCATTTGAGAATGAGCTCACAATCCTCGAAATGAAAGGAAGTGATGTTCTTGATCTCATCAACAGTTTAGCCGGCCGTAAGCTCGACGCTATGAGTGGCATCAACGTTGTCCTCGAACTTGACGGAGACCGCGTCTATGCCAGCAGCATCAAAGTTGGAGACAAGCCTGTCGATCCAGAGCGAATCTACTATGTTGCCACCATCGACTATCTCGCCGAAGGAAATAGCGGTATGGGTGCCATGACCAAAGCAGTCAAGGTTACCAAGACCGGTTACCTCTTGCGCGACATGATGATCGTTTATATAAAACAGCTTACTGCACAAGGCAAGGAGGTGACCTCTGACATTGACGATCGCATCATTGATAAAGCCTTTAAGAAAAAAAACTAATTCTGATGAAACGACTGTTTACTATCGCCGTTTTCACTTTTATCTATTTATCAACAGCCACAGCCCAAAACCTTTTAGGGTATGTGGCTGCTGACGATATGAATCATTGGGTAGATAGCGTGATGAATACACTGACTCCAGACCAACGTCTCGGCCAGCTCATCATGCCACTTT
>JAUNIK010000503.1 GCA_030523505.1 Prevotellaceae bacterium
CCTGTTCCCTACCCATGGCAACGATGACAGCGGTATCATTGTTCAGCACGGCAATGGGAGGCGCCTGGTAGTTTTTTGCCTGGTAGGGGCGGTTCATATTGATAACCATAGCACTTACACAACTGAAGGAATCGGCTCTGCTCATATCATAGAGGTTTTTTCCTGACTGCGAGTGACTGACAGGGGGCACCGGTTGCTTATCAGTATGGCATGCAACGAAGAAGACAGCCAGTGAGAGAATAATAATGCTGGAATATTTCATAACAAAACTTTTTAATATTTCATAGTACCTATCCACAAGAAAACCATGCTGAGCAAGACAAGGAAAAGGTCAAACGCCTTGGCCTTGAGGTTGTGCTCCCTGAAAACCATAGCACCAAGGCCAAATGATACCAGCACGCTTCCACGTCGCACCATGGATACAATGGATATCATGGAATCAGGATTGCTCAGGGCATAGAAATAAACGAAATCGGCCAATGAGAGGAACAAGGAAATCAAGGGGATGGCCCAATGCCAACGGAAAGGTGTCTCCCTACTCTTTCTGGGAAGCCAAACAACAAGAAAAACCACAGTCATGAAAAGAAACTGATAGAAGTTATACCACGACTGAACGATCATCTTATCAAGCCCGGCACCACCTTGCGAAACAGGTGCTACCAAATATTTATCATAGAGTCCGCTGACGGCTCCTGTCACAGCTGCCAAAACCACGCAGAGGATCCATTTGTTGTGGGTAAAATCAATGCCCTCCTTCTTGCCGCTTCTGCTCATGAGGTAGAATGACAAGATGGCCAGGCATACACCTGCCCATTGCCACGCATTGAGATGCTCACCAAATACAAACACGGCTCCTGCAAGCACCATGACAGGACGCGTGGCTTGTATGGGGCCCACCAGAGTGATTGGCAGGTGTTTCATACCGAAATAGCCCAATATCCATGACGACAAGACAATGAATGCCTTGAGAACAATATATTTATGCACGTCCCACCCTCCCGAAGGAACGTAGAGAATACTATCCTCTGCTATAGCACCCATAGCGGAACCTATCACGAGAGGTGAGAATATCAATGTGCAGACCAACGTGTTCAGCAAGAGAACGGGAATGACGGCGTTGCTGGCAAGAGAAATTTTCTTGCTTACATCATAAAATCCCAGCAAGAAGGCGGATAGAAAAGCTAATGCTAACCACATGATTTCGTATATTTACTGCAAAAGTACACAAAAACTAACCGATAACTGCCCGTTTTTATGTACTTTTGCATGAATAATTCGCCGAAGTTGCTTCGGAAGCCATAAAAATTAAATAACATTCATGTTAGAAGTACGCAATCTTTGTGCCTCTGTTGAAGGCAAGGAAATATTAAAAAGAGTCAATCTTACCATTGGTGATGGCGAGGTACACGCCCTAATGGGACCTAATGGTTCCGGGAAAAGCACGTTAAGCAATGTCCTCGTAGGAAACCCACAGTACACCGTGACAAGTGGTGAAATCATTTTTAACGGCAAAGACCTTTTGGCCATGAAGCCTGAAAACCGTAGTCACGAAGGCTTGTTCCTATCCTTCCAGCAGCCTGTAGAGATTCCTGGCGTGAGCATGGTAAACTTCCTGAGAGCAGCCTTAGACGCCAAACGCAAATACCTGGGACTTGAACCCCTATCCTCTGCCGAATTCCTCAAACTGATGCGCGAGAAACGCAAATTGGTGGAATTGGATGCCGCACTGACACGCAGAAGCGTCAATGAAGGCTTCAGCGGTGGCGAGAAAAAGCGTAACGAGATATTCCAGATGGCGATGCTCGAACCCAAGCTTGCCATACTTGACGAAACGGATTCAGGACTCGATGTGGATGCCCTCCGCATTGTGGCCGATGGTTTCAAAACCTTGCGAAACAATGAGATGAGCGCCATGGTGATTACACATTACCAGAAAATGCTCGATTACCTCAAGCCTAATATCGTTCATGTAATGATTGAGGGACGAATCGTTCGCACAGGAGGCCCCGAATTGGCCGACCGTATTGAGCAAGAGGGCTTTGATTGGATAAAAGAAGAGGTAAAGGGAGCAGAATAAAAACTGCGAAGCATCATGACAAGCGAGAAACAATATATAGATCTCTTTGATACCAATGAGGAACTCATCTGCGCTAACAGTTGCTCACTACTGAACGAGCCTCGCAGAGACGCCTACAACATCTTTGTATCCCAAGGTTTTCCTTCACGCAAAGTTGAGGAGTACAAATACACAGATGTGGATT
>JAUNIK010000020.1 GCA_030523505.1 Prevotellaceae bacterium
TTCACACATGTTTACTCAATAATTCAAACACGGGGATTTACTGGTGACCCGTTTTCTCTTCAGAGAAATTGCTTTCCAGAAACAAAGCTGCCAGGTCTGCCATAGGATCGTTCATTCCGGAATATTCCCAGTCGATGAGGAATATCCTACCCTCTTCAGACTTGATAAAATTCTCGGGTACTGCATCATTGTGACAGGCACACAGGTCAACTCCCATCTCATTGAGTTTATCCTCGAGAGCCATTACCTGCCTACGAATCTCCTTGTTTTTCCCATACATCTTTGCTCCGGCACGGTCAATAAGGATATCGTATTTCTCAATTTCATAGAATATATTGAAACCATTTCTGAATCTCACTCTCGACCTATGGAGTTTCTTGTATATTTCTGCTATCTGCAACAGATTATCTGTCTGCTGAATGGTATCCTCGTGGAGTGTCTCGGCATTAGGTATGAACTCTGCCAGTTTCACGCCTGTCTTTGCATTGAAGTAGAGCACCGGAGGATTGATGTTCATCTGACCACTGATAATAGAGTTCTTCTCTTCATTGGCGCGCTCCACCATACCCTCAGCACCAATGCCTGGGATACGAAGCACATAGGTTGCCCCATCGAGTGCAACCTTATAGTTCATATTGCTCATGCCACCAATTCTCTCGATTGTGGCTGTCGTGACATCCTTGTCAGGAAAAATCTCACGAAGATTGTCCTCTATAACACTTCTTTTCAGCATTTGACTATCTTTTTTATTTTTTAAGAAGTTAAGAGAAGTTATCGCTTCGCTTAGGAAGTTAAGGGAAGTTAAGGGACGAATGTCTTTTCACTGCCCAATCCTATCTGCGTCAGAAGCTATTGTCCTTTAACTTCTCAGGGAGCAAGGCGACCGGGACTCCGCAAAGCGCCTGAGCACCCGCTCGGCTTTGCCGCTTTCATAGCGAAGCGGAGAAAGAACGGAGCGCAAGAACTTCCCATAACTCCCATTAACTTCTACAAGTGAGCTTGCGAAACTTGTACTATCTTATTGTTGTCGAACAAAAACATCTCTGTGCCCATTAAAAAGGAAAAGCACATTCCACTGCCATTCATTTTTGCAAAACCATGAAGTGCCCCTTCCTCGCAATTCAGTTCCTTTGCTATCTGCTTTATTACCGATGAACGAGTGTTGTTGATATATGATTCATCAAACAGTCGCAACTCATCGATAGAGTCGAATTCCTCAATGTCGTGCTCCTTGTAACGATGTATCTTCATCTTTGGCAACTGGTTGATGAAGCGGATATAAACATCCTCCCAATAGCCTTGGCGAGTCTCGTCTTTCTCATACTCTCTGGCAAGTATCTCACGGAACATCCGACTGAAATCCTCTGAGAAATAAACATGGCCAATCATATACCATGCATCATGTCCTCCCACAGCAACATCAGTGATGTTGTCATCAGCATCTATCGTGAGACAGTACTCGCCGGTCTGGCCTGTTGCATATAGGGCACTGTAATAACTCTGAACCGGTTCACCAAGGAACACATTTTCTGGGAAATAGTTGTCGGAAGAACAGATATAGGTGTCGGCTAACTTGCCGAGCACGCGGATAACGGATGAAGTGTTGTTGTAACGATAGTAATCCTCGTTGAGCACTATGTTCACTCCAAACTTTGCCTTCAGGTAGTCGAACATCTCGGCTTTATAACCCACAACGACGGTTATATCAGATATGCCAGCCTCCTGAAGTTGACGGATTTGACGCTCAATGAGTATCTCACCCTTTACTTCAAGCAAACCTTTCGGTCTTTCCGCTGAGAGCGGTACAAACCGCGAGGCTGTTCCTGCTGCCATTATGATGGCATTCCGCTTATTTGACTTCATTCGTTATCAAAGAGTTAATGATGCCGTAAAATTCACAAAAGACTTTTTATAGACCGGATTCAGTATGTAAGAACAACTGAGAGGTAGGCTCGTGCCATTCTTGAAAGTGAGGCTATAGGTGTATTTCGCCTCAATGTTGCACACTCCAAATCCGTGAGCATAACCGTTGTAGCACGACTCATTAAATGCCATGCCACAGGTTGCAGAGATGCGATGGTCGTTGAGGAAATCATACCATGTACTGAGTTCTGCGTAGGTAGAATACGCCTGTTCTCCTTCGAGGTTCTTGTCAGCACCGGCAAAGAAATTGCTCAGGGTAAGTGAGGCAGGAATCTTCTCAGGGGCAATTGTAACGACTCCTTCAAGCCAATGACCGGTAGAGCGGCCCTTGTAGTTGAAATAGTCATCCTCGGCAGTATCTGTGGTAGGATAATAATAGTCGTTCACACCAACTGTCAACCATTTCCAGGTATAATTCAATCCATAGTCCACCTCAGCATACTTGCCATTGAGGTTATAGCCACCCATAGCGTAAACATTCAACCCCTTATAGTTGTAGCCGATACTTGGGAAAAGTGTTGGAGCTGCATCTTCCGTCTGCATTTCCATTCCTCTCCAAACATACTTTGTCTGGAGCGAGAGGCCTAAAGAGAAAGGCGACTCATGGAGCTTGGTCCCCCATCCCTGTGCTCTTGAGGTTGACACCACAGCAAGCACTATTACAACGAGAAGATATTTTTTCATTAACACCTTATTTTATTTACTAACAGAACCTTCGCCCTCTCCGAAGATTTCATCTACGAAAGTTACGCGATGGATATTCCTCTTTATGGTTTCCTCTGAAGGCAGTTTACGCCAATCGCCATACAATCCTGTCAGATATCTGTCGACATCATGTGGTACTGGGAATTCAACACCTTCGAACACAGCAGTAGAGAGAGGCAGAATGGCATCCTTATGGAATGTATATTTTGCCCAACCCATACCCAATGTATAGTGGTATTCGCCTTTTGGATTGATAAGGCCGACAACACGAAATACCGGATTTATGACACAGAGGCAAAGCCACTGTACCAATCGGGTGAGTGAGTGGCGCAACCATCCGATTTTGACATACGACGAAAGATGAACAAGGTTCTTATATATTACACCTGTTACAAAAGCAGAGAAATGGGATGTCTTTTCCAGAACGAAAATATCGATATAGTTGCCTGCCCAGCGATACCAATCTCTGCGGCGGTCTCTTGAATGTTCCTGTCCATCGCGCTTGCGGAACTTATCGAAACATCTCACATATTCTATATCGGTCTTTCTTGAATGCAAGACATACGTGTCGCTCTGCAGATTGCTGAGAATCTTTTCCAGTTTCTTGTAGTCTTCCCTGAACATCTCGATGTCCACATCATCATCCCATGGAACAAACCCGTTGTGGCGCACAGCACCAAGACAAGTGCCACTGCTCAACCACCATCGTATATTGTGCTCATTACAGATGTCAGCAAGGGCCTTGAGTATCTCCACAAGTTCCATCTGGTGTTCCCTGATGCCCGAACCATCAGGATTATATTTCTGCCTTAATTCAGCAGCTTGTTCTTCTGTAAAATATTTTGTTTCCATAATTTGTCTTCGTATTTTATAATTAAGGTAGTCCTATCTTCTTTCTCACTTCTGGGAAGTGCTCGCATATTGCATTGAACGCCTTCACATTTCTATCAACACCTCGTTTGAAATTAAGCCTTTTCAACGACAGTTCGCCCGGTTTACCAACACCACGCGGCTTATTTTTGCCAAATGGCACAGGAATAACCGGATATCCGTTGGCTACTGCTGCAGCCCAGAACCATATATCATCGGTACTTGGAGCAATCTGAGTGAACAAAGCCTCATCAATCATATCGGCTTTCAATGAATGAGGAGGATAAAGCACACCTGCAACACCAGTCTGAAGAGTCATGTAACTGATATGGATACGCTTGAAAAGGAAATGATACCATCGGTATTTTTTCCATTTCTTGTAAGGCTTTCCAATCGCAATGTGCTTAGCACGATGCGCGATAATCGCATCCGGGTACTGTTCATACATAGCAAGCAGATCGCGAAGCATATTCTTATGATAATCCACATCATCATCAACAGTTACGATGATTGCCTCTGGGAAATCGCGGAGAGCCGGAACCAGCTTGCGATAGGAACGGATATCGTTGTCGTAGTTTCTTATCTCAAAGATAGGACATTCTTTCTCAAGTGCCAACAGGCTTTCCGGCATGTCGTTCTCTCCAAACTGCGCCATTGTTACATATAGCACAAGTTTGTCGGGCTGTACCGAGCCTTGCAGAATAGAGCGAAGGGCCTTTTCTGCATAAACTATTGCCTGAGGGAAGGAAGTCATTGAAACGACTACCTGTGGTTTGCTGTTGTTATATGTCATTATTACTCTTTGATATCATTAAGATCATAGCGTGTAAAATAGTCCATTGGCACTGTCTTCTGTGTACCGCTGGCACGACCGCGCATCTGCTTTTCGAGGAACTCGGCAAATGAACGCACAGCATAATGATTTATACGGATGACATCCTGCTGTGGAACACGCTCACGGAAATTTCTTGTTATCGGCTGTCCGTGGGAATCAGCGTTAGCATATCCCGACATTCGTGCCACCTCATGACAGCCAATCATGCCATAAACCCTTCGTGGGTTGACGATGCTCTTGACATGACGGTTGAGGATATGTTCCGGCAGAGAGTGATGATGGAATCTGTCCATTACTCCTCCTGGCAGTTTTTCCTTTTGTCCTCCACTACCATAGCAGAGCCAGTTGATTTCGACTGCAGCGAACGATTCAAATCGTTTCAGGAAAGCGGGAACGGATTCATCCTGCATTGGAACTATGAACTCATCAAGGTCGATGAAAGCAATCCAGCGGGTGTCAAAACGATGGCGGGCAAGACAGTCATCGTAGGCTGCCAACTGCATTCTATAGCCAGGCCAGTCAATATACTCCACTACTCCCGACTGGATATATGGTGCGAGTACTTCCTTTGTCTCGTCAGTACTTTCGTTGTCGTAGATATAGAACTTGTCAACACCTTGCGACAAATGCCATTCTACCCACTCTTTGAAATACGGTCCTTCATTTTTAGCAATGGCACATACTGCCAGGTTGCACTCCGGCGTAGTGTGGTCGTGCTTGATCTGCTGTTTCAGTTTTACAGCATTGACCAAACCAAACCTCAAGAGTCCCCTCCAACGGTTTCTTGTCATCTTGTGGGGTATCACTCCCGCTATTATTTCAGCCAGTACCTTATGCATAGAATTATTTCTCGAAACTTGATTTTTCCGGCAGTATGCTCAGGAAGGCATTGTTGATGTCTTCCATCACCTGCTCGTAATTGCGCATATGCACATTGTCGTTGAGACAAATGAGCGAATACGACTGGTCGTGTATAGCCTTAACAGCCTTTTTTGCCTTTATCATCAACGGGAACATCTTGGTATCCTTATATGTATTATATGGTTCGAAGTTACCTTCGCATATCTGCCATATACGGAACAGTTCCGGTGTGTAGTCGGTCTCTGCACGGAATCTGTTTGAAGATGTCGCCGTCAGTTCTTTTTCCACTGCGCCCCACACATGTTCGAAGGTTTCCTTCTGATAAGGTTGGGCATTATGTGGAACACGCAGAGTGATGAACTTGTTGTAATATTTCAACAAATAGTTCCAGCGGGCCTTTGAACCATAGCTCTTATCGAACCATTTTTCGTGCCAACGCGCCATCACTTCCTTCTTGCTGAAATGCTGGTTGATGAGGCGGATATTGTTCTTTATTCTGACATACCACTGCGACCACGATGGATTGTATGTGAAGACAGCAATATCGCGAGGCAAACCATTAAGGAAGAAACGCTCTGGCTGGATATGGTTTATGATATAGAAATCATCATTGAAATAGACGAAATGCTCTGCCAATCCGGATATTCTGTACATATATCGCTCAATAACAACCGAATTGTAGGTTGGCAGGAACTCTTCCGGAATGAAGTCTTTATGATTGACAAGGTGAATCTTTGGATTGTTCTCGTCGAGCCATTCTGGTTTCTGGCCACTGGTTACAAAATGTATTGTTCTCACCCATGGGGCGAACTTTTCCACCCCACGAAACCAGTACTTCAGAAAACCATAATCTCTGAAGCGTGCTTTTGAAACACCGTTCTTTGTGTTATTTTTATCTTTTGAGTATTTCGAGAATTCGCTTTGCCACTTTGGGTCGTCCATGTCAACCCAGGTAATCACAAAATCTATGTCCATACTGTAGTCTTATTTAATAAATGTCTACTCACGCGCGTACTTGAAACGATTGTGAGTCCACAGATAACATTCCGGTTGCTGCCTGATCTCCTCTTCCAAACGGCGGAAATAGAGGTCGGTAAGTTCATAGTCAGGCAGAGATGTGGCATCCTCATGAAGCGATGACACCCGCATCTCATAGTACCCTCGCTTAACGCGATGGACACTTACGAAGAATGGCGCATAGTCATAATGCTTCGTCATCTTCTCCGGACCTACAATGACCGGCACATCATGATTGAGGAATGTGACATAATGCTTGATGTCACGCCTCTTCGGCGACTGGTCAGCAATAAGCGCCATAAGGAAAGGTTTACCTTCATTAGCCATATTATTGACGAAACGGGCTGTCTTGCGCATTTCCACACAAACATTCTTTCCCATACGTTCCCGCATGTGTTTCATCAAACGGTCCATATCACCATTGACGAGTGCATGGTAAACCTGCACACAGATGGCATTATCATCAAACCACAATCCTGCAGATGTCATCCATTCCCAGTTTCCGAAATGCCCAATGAAAGCAGTGATATTCTTGCCTTGGCGGAACTTTGCGTTCACCTCCTCGGAATTAACAAATACCATGCGTTTGCGGATTTCTTCACGTGAGATAGAGACCAACTTGATGCACTCCAGAATCAAGTCCATAAAATAGTGATAGAATCGTTTCTCAATCCGGATTATCTCATCCGGATTTTTATCGGGAAACGATTCTGTCAGATTCTTACGGACAACCTTCCGACGATAACGTATTACATAGTACAAGAGATAGTACATCAGGTCTGACAAGACATACATCACCCTAAAAGGTATATATGACAGGCCCTTGACTATGAAATGTAATAGATAATACATTACCAGAAAGTTCTTTGTTTATCCTAATGTCTGGATGGCAGCGTCGAGACGACGGAGTGTCTCTTCCTTGCCAAGGAACGCAGAGATATCGAACATACCTGGTCCCTTGCCCTCACCAACGAGGCAGAGACGCCAAGCGTTCATCACATCACCAAGCTTATACTCCTTGGACTCAATCCAAGCATGAACCGCTGTTTCCTGAGCCTCGAGAGAGAAATCTTCGAGGCCTGCGAGGAGTTCGCGGAGCTCGGTCATCTGCTGTGGTGAGTACTCCTTCCAGCGCTTCTTTGCTGTCTTCTCATCATAAGATGTTGGTGCTACGAAGAAGAACGAGCAGAGTGGCCACAATTCCTTAACGAAACTTACACGGTCCTTCATCATTCGTACTACCTCTGTAACGCGCTCTATCGACTCCTCAACACCGTTGTTGGCAACGATTGGAGCGAAGAGTTCTGCAATCTCTTCGTTGCTCTTCTGGAGGATATACTCGTGGTTGAACCAGATTCCCTTCTGGAAGTCGAACTTTGCACCTGCCTTCGAACAGCGTGAGATATCGAAAGCCTCAACGAGCTGATCGAGGGAGAACATCTCCTGCTCTGTACCTGGGTTCCACCCGAGGAGTGCGAGGAAGTTTACAACAGCCTCTGGGAAATAACCGCTTTCTCTGTATCCTGATGAAACCTCACCAGTCTTTGGGTCGTGCCACTCGAGTGGGAACACAGGGAAGCCGAGACGATCGCCATCACGCTTTGAGAGTTTTCCCTTGCCCTCTGGCTTGAGGAGCAATGGGAGGTGAGCAAACTGTGGCATTGTGTCTTCCCAACCGAATGCACGATAGAGAAGCACATGAAGTGGAGCTGATGGCAACCACTCCTCACCACGGATTACATGGGAAATCTCCATGAGGTGGTCGTCAACGATATTTGCGAGGTGGTATGTAGGGAGCTCGTCAGCGCTCTTATAGAGAACCTTATCATCGAGGATATCGCTCTTGATGACTACCTCACCGCGGATAAGGTCGTGAACATGAACCTCTACTCCTGGCTCAATCTTGAAACGGACTACATACTGATGACCGTCGGCGATGAGTGCCTGAACTTCCTCAGCTGAGAGGGTGAGCGAGTTGCGCATCATGCCACGGGTCTTGGCGTCGTACTGGAAATTCTGGATTTCAGCACGCTTTGCCTCGAGTTCCTCTGGTGTGTCGAAAGCAATATATGCCTTGTCGTTGTCGAGAAGCTGCTGAACATACTTCTTATAGATGTCGCGACGCTCCGACTGACGGTAAGGACCCTTGTCGCCACCAAAGCTGACACCCTCGTCGAAATTAATGCCGAGCCAACGGAATGACTCAAGGATATACTCCTCTGCGCCTGGCACGAAACGGTTGGAATCTGTGTCCTCAATACGGAACACGAGATCACCACCATGCTGGCGTGCAAACAGATAGTTATACAATGCTGTACGGACACCTCCGATATGGAGCGCTCCGGTTGGACTTGGTGCAAAACGCACTCTTACTCTTCTTTCCATCTTATGTAATTTTATTATTGACAAATGTACTGTCGCAGGGCGTTTACCCAGCGATCAACGATAAAAATGATGCGCCTAAAGGCGAAAAATCAATTATTTTTTGCAAAATTACACTTTTTTTTCCTTATTAGAGTATTTTTTTTGTATTTTCGCATTCGGAATGGGGATATAACGCCCCACATCATGATATTAGTCCCTAAAGCCCAATGAAATTAAGCGAAAACAACTCACCGTTTATCTGGAGAAAAGCCATCTCGCAAACACTGATAATCATTGCCTCGATACTCATCATCGTGGCTTCTCTGCCACGTCACGACGATCAGGCCTTCAAATATGAGGTGGACATGCCGTGGATGTATTCTACATTCACCGCCAGTTTCGATTTCCCTATATACAAGGATACGGCTGTGTTCAACCAGGAATGCCGCGATGCATTGGCTACCTTCCAACCTTATTTCCACATTGATCCAAATGTGGAGAGACGACAGGTGGCAAAGATTGAGGCTGATTACAAGGACGGACTGCCAGGACTGCCGGCAGAGTATCTGCGTATTGTCACAAACCGTCTGCACCGTGTGTATCAGGCGGGAGTGATGAGTGCACAGGACTATAACGAGATTGCAAAGGACTCATCGACAATGGTGAGAATCATTGCCGGAAAGACTACCGAAAGCCGCTATGTGAGTCATTTCTACTCTACCCGTACGGCATATAACCAGTTGTTCGTGGATGACGAACTGGGTGAGATGCGCCAGACTTTGCAAAGATGTAACCTGAACGAATACATTGAACCGAATGTCATCTATGACAAGGAGCGCACAGAGGATGAGTGTGCTTCAATGCTGGCTCACATTCCTCCGACAAAGGGAATGGTGAAGAAGGATCAGAAAATCATCGATCGCGGAGAACTTGTTGACGAATCCACAGCGGCTATCATCAGTTCATACGAGAAAGAAAGGAAACGCAGAAGTACCGACACTCGAGACGTACTTCAGAAACTGCTCGGCCAGACGCTCATCGTCTCACTTATAATTTCGCTCTATTCGTTATATCTGTTCTTGTTCAGAAGAGATTATTTCGAAAAGATACGCTCAATGATGATGCTTTATCTGCTGATAACGGTATTCGTTGTACTGGTATCGTTCATGATGAAGCACCAGTTCTTCTCGGTGTATATCATTCCTTTCTGTATAACGCCTGTTTTTGTGCGTGTGTTCATGGATTCGCGAACTGCGTTTGTCACACATTCAACAATGATCCTTATCTGTGCTATCGCTGTGAACTTCCAATATGAATTCCTCATCGTGCAACTGATGGCGGGTATGGCGGCAGTATATTCTCTTCGCGAACTGTCAAAGCGTTCACAGGTATTGAAGACTGCATTGTTAGCCACAATAGTGAGCATCATCGCTTACTTCTCACTGAAACTGTTGCAGAGCAATGACCTTCTCAACGACAACGATATGTACTTGTATCTATGTGTCAATGGTGTTCTGGTGCTGCTCTCATACCCACTGATGTGGATCATTGAGAAAATGTTCGACTTCAATTCCGATGTTACACTCTTCGAATTGTCTGACACTAACCGTGGTGCACTGCGTGAACTGAGCGAGATTGCTCCGGGAACTTTCCAGCATTCAGTATCGGTGGGTAACCTTGCTGCTGAGATTGCAAACAAGATTGGTGCCGACAGTCTTTTGGTGCGTACCGGCGCTTTGTATCACGACATTGGCAAGATGGAGAATCCGGCGTTCTTTACTGAGAACCAGGC
The DNA here is from genome assembly GCA_030523505.1 of Prevotellaceae bacterium. Taxonomy (GTDB): domain Bacteria; phylum Bacteroidota; class Bacteroidia; order Bacteroidales; family Bacteroidaceae; genus Prevotella. The sequence continues at coordinate 10,368 of JAUNIK010000020.1, forward strand.
TGGTACAAATCCTCACGACAATCTCACCTATGTGGATAGCGCACAGACAATCATCAGTCATGTCACAAGGGGTATCAGCATTGCTGAACGCTATGACCTGCCACAGTTTATCAAGGACTTCATCCTTACTCACCACGCTACCGGCATGACGAAGTTCTTCTGGGTAAAACAGCAGAATGAGCACCCTGAGGAGGATGTCGATGCTTCGTTGTTCACCTATCCTGGTCCTAATCCGTTCACTCGCGAGCAGGCTATCCTTATGATGGCTGACACTGTTGAGGCAGCATCGCGTTCACTGAAGGAATATACCGATGATACTATCATGAAGATGGTGCATAACCTCATTGACACCCAGGTGGCAGAAGGTTATTTCAAAGAGTGCCCTATCACCTTCCGCGATATCGCTGTAGCAAAGCAGGTGATGATAGAACGCCTAAAGACTATCTATCACACGAGAGTGTCTTATCCAGAGCTGAAGAAGCGATAGCGAAAGCGATGGCGATGCTGCCACTGTTCCCGATGTAGCCACAGTTCCCGATGCTTTTCCATCGGGCAATAATAAAAACCCCTAACTCCCAATAACAATGAAAAAATTACTTCCTTTTCTCGATGCTTCGCCTGTGAACTTCCTGGCTGTGAAGGCTTTGGCAGAAGAGCTCGAGTCTGCTGGTTTCCGCAGAATAGATCCTACACTGCCTCTCGGCGAGGTGAAAGCTGGCGACCAGTTATATGTCACAAAGAACGATTCTTCTATCTATGCTTTCCGCATTGGTAACAAACCAATGAGCGAGGTGGGATTCCGCCTTATCTGTGCTCACTGCGACTCACCGACATTCCGCATCAAACCTAATGCAGAGATGCTCTGCGAGGGTGGTATCGTGAAACTGAACACTGAGGTTTACGGTGGTCCTATTATGTCAACATGGTTTGATCGTCCACTGACCATCGCTGGTCGTGTCATTGTGAAAGGCAAAGATGCGCTCCACCCAGAGACATTACTGCTTCATGTGAAGCGTCCTCTTCTACAGATCAGCAACCTCGCCATCCATTTCAACCGCCAGGTGAATGATGGTGTGAAGTTGAGCAAGCAGAAGGATGTATTGCCTATACTCGGCATTGTAACAGACCACTTGGAATGCGGCAACCTGCTTATGAATACCATCTGCAGCGAACTTAACATCAAGGCAGAGGATATTCTTGACTTCGACTTGTATCTTGCTGATGCAACTCCAGCTTGCACCTTCGGTGTGCATGATGAGTTCATCTCTTCCGGCCGTCTTGATGATTTGTCGATGTGCTATGCCGGATTGCAGGCTCTCATTGGCAACAAGACCGAGGATGCCACACAGGTTCTGGCAATTTTCGACAACGAAGAGACTGGTTCACAGACAAAACAGGGTGCCGGCAGCCCATTCTTCGCAAGTATGTTGCAGCGACTTATCCTTGCTCAGGGTGGCAATCAGGAGAGTTTCTATCAGGCAATAGAACTGTCATTCATGGTATCAGCTGACAATGCTCATGCTTGGCATCCAAACTATTCCGAGAAATTCGACCCAACAAACCATCCTTACCTTGGTGGTGGTCCTGTCATCAAGTTCAATGCAGCACAGAAATACGCCAGCGATGCTGTTTCTGCTGCAGTGTTTGCAAGTGTATGCGAGGAAGCCGGTGTTCCTTGCCAGCGTTTCGTAAATCATAGTGATGTTGCCGGTGGTTCTACCCTCGGAAACATTCTCGCTTCAAGCCTTCCACTTCGTGGCGTAGATATGGGAAATGCCATCCTCGCTATGCATAGCTGCCGCGAGACTGGTTCGGTATTGGATCATTTTTACTGCGTCAAGGCATTCACCCAGTTCTACAAGAGCTAAGATTTCTAGAATACCTAGAAAATCTAGAATATCTAGCCAAATCAATAATATTAATAATGTACGCACGCGCACGAGAGGCAAAATCGCTTCTCGTGCGTTTTTATGGTCTGTAGGTCCGCTTTTGTGTGATAAATATCAAGTAATTGCACACAAACACTCGTTTTGTGTCATTTTTCTTTTCACATTTTTGGTCAATTTGTGCATTCTTTGTAACTTTGCACCGCAATTTCAAACAATTTAGGTAAAGAATATGACACAATTGAAGAAAATCATAGCAACAGTTCTGTTTGCTACATCAACCCTCAGCGCAATGGCTGGCGGTCTTCTCACAAACACAAACCAGAATGCCTCATTCCTCCGTCAGATGAGTCAGAATGGTATCATCGACATTACTGGTCTTTATGCGAACCCTGCCGGTACAGCATTCCTTGAGAACGGCTGGCACCTATCTTTGAACAATCAGTCAGCTTGGCAGACTCGTAACATCAAGACAACATTCCCTCTCTTTGCATATAATGTAAACGATCATAACACAATGCACGAGTTCGAGGGTAAGGCTACGGCTCCTGCAATTCCTTCATTCCAGGTTTCTTACAACCACGACAAGTGGAGCGTATTCGGAAACTTCGCCCTCGTTGGTGGTGGTGGTAAGTGTGAGTTCGACAAGGGTCTTGGCTCTTTCGAGGCACTTTACTCTGGTCAGATTTACTCAAGTGTTGCACAGAATGTTGCTATGCAGCTCGCTAGCCAGGCTGCTCTCGGTTATGCTACACAGGCAATTCCACAGTTAATGGCTGCTGGTATGACACTCGAGCAGGCTCAGGCTGCAGTTGCTGGTCCTGCTGCCGAGTATGGCAAGCAGTACGCACAGGAGCACCTTAACGAGACTATGCAGCAGGCATATCAGGGTTACTCACTTGATGCTTACATGAAGGGACGTCAGTACTACTTCGGTCTTACTCTTGGTGGAACTTACAAGATTACCGACAACCTCGCAATTTCTGCTGGTATCCGCGGTGTTTACGCTACTTGCAACTACAATGGTTATGTACAGGATGTAAAGTATACCGTTGGTGGTCAGACTGCTGATGCAAACTCAGACCTCACCCTCAACTGCGACCAGACTGGTTTCGCAATCACTCCAATCATCGGTTTCGACTGCAAGATCAACGATCAGTGGAATGTTGCTGTTAAGTATGAGATGACAACAAGAATGTCGCTTAAGAACAAGACAGAGATGAACGACTTCGCAAAGGCTCAGGCTGCTGATCCTACAAACGCACTCGCTCAGTTCAAGGATGGCGAGAAGGTTCGCGAGGATATCCCGGGCATCATCGCTGTGGGTGCTCAGTACAAGCCAATCGAGGCTGTTCGCATCAATGCAAGCATGAACTACTACGTTGACAAGAATGCAAAGAAGTACAACAACAAGCAGAAGATGCTCGATGACAACACTCTCGAGATCATCGCCGGTGCAGAGTACGACATCTGCAAGTATCTCACAGTAAGTGCTTCATGGCAGAACACCAACTACGGTCAGAGCGATGCTTACATGAACGACCTCTCATTCAACCTCTCAAGCAACTCAATCGGTTGTGGTTTCCGCATCAATGCAACAGAGCGTTGCTCTATCGACCTCGGTTACATGCACACTTTCTACCAGAACCGCACTGTAAACACAGAGACCGCTGCAGGTATCAAGTCAGACCTCTACAACCGTACAAACAATGTAGTAGGTGTTGGTGTAAACCTCAACTTCTAAAACGTGATA